>DAIMGB010000006.1:837-15197 GCA_036724195.1 Thermoleophilaceae bacterium | reverse complement strand
AGTAATGGGACGCACCTGGCTGAGCGTCCCCCGCGACTGGATCGAGAACTTCGGCGAGATCTGCCGCTTCCTCGCGAAGGTCACGGCCGACGTCTTCAACGGCCGCGTCTTCAAGTTCTTCGGGGAGGCGCTGCGCCAGGCGGGCATCCTGATCCTGGGCTCCGGCCTCGTGATCATCGGCCTCGCGTTCATCCTGGGCCTGACCTGCGGCATCGAGGGCGCCTACTTCAACCGCTCGGTGGGCTCGCCCGCGTACGCCGGCGTGTTCTCGGCCTGGTGCGACCTGCGCGAGGTAATGCCCTACGCCTTCGGCTACATGATGTCGGCGAAGGTCGGCACCGGGCTCGTCGCGGAGATCGGTGCGATGCGCATCTCCGACGAGATCGACGCCCTCGAGGTGATGGGCATCAACTCGCAGGTGTACCTGTGCTCCACGCGCCTGCTGGCCGCGTGGATGGTGCTGCCGTTCATGTACATCAGCGCCGTCGGCGCCGGCTTCTTCTCGTCCTACCTCGCGGTGGTGCAGCAGATCGGCGACGTGTCGTCAGGCGGCTTCTTCCTGATCTTCTGGATGTTCCAGAACCCGCCCGACCTCTTATACAGCCTGATCAAGGGCATGACGATGGCCACGGTGATCGTGCTCGTGGGCTGCTACTACGGCTACAACGCGAGCGGCGGGCCGGTCGGTGTGGGCACGGCCACGGCGAAGTCGATGGTGCTGAACATCGTGATGGTGCACCTTGTGGGCATGGTGGGTACCCAGATCTTCTGGGGCTCGAATCCAAGAGCCCCAATAGGCGGCTGAGGAAGGCAGGGAGAGCTAGATGGCGGACGAGAGGCAGCGAGACGAGGGCGACCGGCCGATCGATCCGCGCTCGTGGGAGGAGAGTCGCGAGGGCGATCAGGCGACGACGGAGGACCGCGCGCCCGAGGACCAGGACACGCGCGTGCAGGACAGCGCGGACGACCGCGACGAGGGCCGCGGCGACGGCGGCTATGACGGCGACGACGACGAGGGCGGCGCGAGCGTCCGAAGCGAGCCCGGCGACGAGGATCGCGACGACGGCGAGGAGCGCGGCGCGGGCGGCGAGGAGTACCAGTGGCACACGGGCCAGCACCGTGAGCACGGCGCCGAGGACGCCGTCGAGTTCATCGACGTGGTCAAGGCGTTCGGGCGCAACCGCGTCTTGAACGGCCTCAACCTGGGCCTGCCGGACGACCAGATCTCGATGATCCTCGGCCCCTCGGGCACGGGCAAGTCGGTGTGCATCAAGCACATGGTGGGCCTGCTCTACCCCGACGAGGGCGACGTGCTGGTGCACGGCGAGTCGGTGCCGAACATGAAGGACGACGACCTCTTCGAGATGCGCAAGAAGTTCGGCGTGCTGTTCCAGGACGGCGCGCTGTTCGGCTCGATGAACGTGTTCGACAACACGGCCTTCCCGCTGCGCCAGCACACCGACAAGGGCGACGACGAGATCAACGACATCGTGAACCGCCGCCTCAAGGAGGTCGGCCTGGCGGGCGCGATGGACAAGATGCCGAACGAGCTGTCGGGCGGCATGCGCAAGCGGGCCGGCTTCGCGCGCGCTCTCGTGCTCGACCCCGACATCGTGCTCTTCGACGAGCCCGACTCGGGCCTCGACCCGGTGCGCACCGCGCTGCTGTGCGAGCTGATCCAGGAAGTGCACGAGGAGAACGGCGGCGCCTACGTGGTGATCACGCACGACATCATGTCCGCGCGCCGCGTGGCCGACTACATCGCGGTGCTCTGGAAGGGCCGCATCGTGGAGTCCGGCCCGGCGTCCGAGCTGTTCAACTCGGACAACCAGTTCGTGCGGCAATTCCTCTCCGGCGAGGCCCAGGGCCCGCTGGGGATGGAATAAGCGCTCGGCGCCGAAGAACCAACACAGGACACATAAACCACTGGCATACTGGCCCTGAGGGAGGCGCCGGTCTGCTGACCTGCGCTTGGATTCGCACCGAGAGAGAAGAGGGCATTGACGCCTGGCCGCGTCGCCGCACTGGTGGCATTGATCGCCGCATGCGTGTTGGTGGGCTTTGCCATGTTCGGCTCCCACCGCTACACGCTGACCGCGACCTTCACGAACGGCGGCCAGCTGGTGAAGGGGGACCAGGTGGAGATCGGCGGGCGGCCGGTCGGCACCGTGTCAGCCGCGGAGCTGGACGCCTACGGCCAGGCCGAGGTGAAGCTTCGTCTGGACGGCTCGGTGGGCAAGCTGCACCGCGGCACCACCGCCACGATCAGGTCGCCCTCCCTGTCGGGAATCGCGAACCGCTACGTGGCCCTCGCGCCCGGTCCGAACAGCGCTCCGGAGCTGCCTGACGGCGGGCGCATCGGCAGCGACCAGACCAGCGCCCCGGTCGACCTCGACCAGCTCTTCGACACGCTCAACCCCCGCACCCGCCTCTCGCTGCGGCGCCTGATCCAGGGCTCGGCAACCCAGTACGGCGGGCGAGCGAAGCAGTCGCGCGAGAGCCTCAAGTACCTGAGCCCCGCGCTCTCGACGACGTCGCGCCTGACCGGCGAGGTGGCGCTCGACGAGAAGGTCTTCGAGCGCTTCCTCGGCGACACGGCCACCACGGTGTCGGCCCTGGCCCAGCGCCGCGACGACCTGGCCGGGCTCGTGGACCACGCGAACACCACGTTCAAGGCGATCGGAGACCAGAACACCGACCTCGAGCGCACGCTGGAGCTGCTCCCGAGCACGCTGCGCAAGGCCAACACCACGTTCGTGAACCTGCGCTCGACGCTCGACGACCTCGACACCCTCGTGAACGAGTCGAAGCCGGCCACGAAGCAGCTGGCGCCCTTCCTGCGGCAGCTGCGGCCGCTCGTGCGCGAGGCCCGGCCGGCGATCGCCGACCTGCGCACGCTGATCCGGAAGCCCGGGGCCAACAACGACCTGATCGAGCTCACCGCCAAGCAGCCGCGCCTGGCCGAGCTCACCGCGGTCGTCTTCCCGCGCACGATTCGCACGCTCAACCGGGCGCAGCCGGTGATCGAGTACGCCCGTGAGTACACGCCCGACCTGGCCGGCTACCTCACCAAGTTCGGCCAGGGGGCGTCGAACTACGACGCCAACGGCCACTTCGCGCGCATCCAGCCGGTCTTCGGCGGCTACTCGTTCGCCGACAACCCAGCCGGCGGCGTGCTCACGCCCGTCGATCCCGCCTCGCGGCTCGCGGGCTTCGACATCAACAACCTGAAGCGCTGCCCCGGCGGGGCGACCCAGCAGTCCCCCGACGGCTCCTCGAACTGGCCCGTCCAGGACTGCAACCCGAGCTCGGCCCCCTCCGGCCCATGAGGCGCCTGATCGCCATCTGCGTGCTGGGAATCGCCCTGCCGGTGCTGGCCTTCGCCGGCCTGGGCGCGTCGGGCGGCGGCGGCTCCGGCTACGAGGTGCGCGCGATCTTCGACAGCGTCGCGTCGGCGGTGCCGGGCGAGGACGTGAAGGTGGCCGGCGCCAAGGTCGGGAAGATCGGCGCGATGGACGTGACCGCGGACCGCAAGGCCGCGGTGACGCTGAAGATCGACGACGCCCGCTTCACCCCCTTCAAGAGCGACGCCCACTGCACGGTCCGCCCGCAGTCGCTGATCGGTGAGAAGTTCGTGGAGTGCACCCCGGGCACGGACCGCGGGCAGCCGCTCCGGAAGATTGACAGGGGCGACGGCCAGGGCCAGCACCTGCTGCCGCTCGCGCGCACCAGCTCGCCGGTCGACCTCGACCTGATCAACAACACCCTGCGCATGCCCTACCGGGAGCGGCTGGCGGTCCTGCTCGACGAGTTCGGCGCCGGCCTGGCGGGGCGCGGCGGCGACCTGAACACCGTGATCCACCGAGCCAACCCGGCCCTGCGCGACACCGACAAGGTGCTGGCCATTCTCGCCGGGCAGAACCGCGTGCTGGCCAAGCTGGCGAGCGACTCCGACACCTCGCTCGCGCCGCTCGCCAAGCAGCGCCGGCGCGTGTCCGACTGGATCGTGCAGGCCAACCGCACCGGGCAGGCCACCGCCGAGCGCAGCGACGCCATCCGCGCCTCGCTGCGCAAGCTGCCCGGCACGCTGCGGCAGCTGCGCCCGCTGATGGCGGACCTCGAGGGCTTCGCCAACCAGGCAACCCCGGTGTTCACCGACCTCGGCAAGGCGGCGCCCGGCGTGAACCGGCTGGTGAGCCAGCTGGGCCCCTTCTCGAGCGCCGCCACCCCCGCGATCACAAGCCTCGGCGAGGCCACCAGGCGCGGCCGGCCGGCGCTCGTGAAGGCGCGGCCGCTGGTGCAGGACCTGCGCCGGTTCGGGCGGGACTTCCGGCCGGTCTCGCAGAACCTCGACGACCTGACCGCGAGCCTCGACAAGACGGGTGGCCTGGAGCGCTTCCTCGACTACCTCTTCTTCCAGAACACCGCCGTGAACGGCTTCGACTCGATCGGCCACTACCTGCGAGCCGAGCTGCTCGTGAACCTCTGCACGGCCTACGCCACCACGCCGGCGGCCGGCTGCAACTCCCGGTTCGCCGACTCGGCGGCGGCCGCCACCGCCAAGACGGCGCCCGCTCTGGCCAAGTTCCAGAAGGCGCGCAAGGGCCAGAAGCAGAGCAGCGTGCCCGGCACCGGCACCCTGTTGAAAGGGCTCGTGGGCGACCCCGAGGACCCGAACGCGGTGCGCCAGCGCAAGCTCAACATCGAGCGCGTGCGCCAGCAGGCGGCGAAGGCCAGCCCCGGCCTGAGCAGCCAGGACGACGCGATGCTCCAGTACCTGCTGGGAGACGGCCGGTGAGGCGCGGCGGCGCGGCATCCCTGGCGGGCAGCCCGGTGCTGGTGGGCGCCGTGACCGTGCTGGTCACGATGGTCGCGGTCTTCCTCTCCTACAACGCCAACCAGGGACTGCCGTTCGTCCCCACCTACGACCTGCGGGCGAACATGCCCAGCGCCGCGGAGCTGGTGCGCGGCAACGACGTGCGCATCGGCGGGACCCGCGTGGGCGCGGTGTCGGCGATCAACGCCAGGCGGCGCCCCGGCGGCAGCCCCTACGCGGAGCTCGAGCTGAAGCTCGACAAGAGCGTGCAGCCGCTGCCCGAGGACTCCACGCTGCTGGTGCGCCCGCGCTCGTCGCTGGGCCTCAAGTACCTCGAGATCATGCCGGGCAAGAGCCGGCACAGCTTCACCCCGGGGGCCACGATCCCGATCGTCAAGGCGCGGCCGAAGCTCGTCGAGCTTGACGAGGTCTTCAACATGTTCGACGCCCGCACCCGGCAGGGCGGCCGCAACTCGCTGCAGGGCCTCGGCAACGGCCTTGCCGGCCGCGGCCCCGCGCTGAACGTCGCGATCGAGGACTTCCGCCCGCTGCTCGACGACCTGCAGCCGGTGGCGGCGAACCTGGCCAGCCCGCGCACCCACCTGGGGCGCTTCTTCAGGTCGCTCGGCGCCGCGGCGGGCGAGGTGTCGCCGGTTGCCGAGCAGCAGGCGTCGCTGTTCACCAACATGGACGTGACCTTCACGGCCCTGGCCGGCGTCGCGCGGCCATTCATCCAGGAGACGATCTCGGAGTCGCCGCCCACCGAGGACGTGGCGACCCGCGAGTTCCCGCTGCAGCGGCCCTTCCTGCGCAACAGCGCGGCGTTCTTCCGCGAGCTGCGGCCGGGCGTGGCCACACTGCCGACGTCGGCGCCGATCCTGGCCGATGCGCTCGAGAGCGGCACCGTGACGCTGCCGAAGACCCCGCCGCTGAACCGCCGCCTGGCCGACGTGTTCGACTCCGTGCAGGCGCTGAACGACGATCCGCTGGCGGTCCGCGGCATTCGCCAGCTCACGCGCCTGGCGTCCTCGCTGAAGCCCACGCTGGCCTACCTCACGCCGGCCCAGGTGCGCTGCAACTACGCCACGCTCTGGTTCCGCAACATCTCAAGCCTGCTGTCCGAGGGCGACTCGAACGGCACCTGGCAGCGCTTCATCATCATCGCCACCCCGCAGGGCAAGAACAACGAGGGCGGGCCCTCGTCGGCGCCGGCAAACGGGCCCGCGCCCGACAACTACCTGCACTCGAACCCCTACCCGAACGCGGCGGCTCCGGGGCAGACGCAGGAGTGCGAGGCCGGCAACGAGAACTTCCTCGCCGGGCGCAAGGTGCTCGGCAACGTGCCCGGCAACCAGGGCCTGAAGACGGACGGTCAGAAGTGAGGCGCGCGGGCGGCATGAACGACGTGCGCGCGGGACTCATCGCGGTGATCGCGATCGCGCTGGTGGTCTTCTTCGTGTTCACGAAGGCCAACCCGTTCTCGACCCCCTACGAGCTCAACGCCACCTTCAACAACGCGCAGAGCCTGCACCAGGGGTCGCCGGTGCGGATCGCGGGCGTCGAGGTGGGCAAGGTCGCGAAGATCGCGCCGGCAGGCAACGGCTCCGAGGCGAGCGTGGTCACGATGAAGCTGAAGAAGTCGGCGCTGCCGATCCACCGCGACGCGGAGCTGAAGATCCGCCCGCGCATCTTCCTCGAGGGCAACTTCTTCGTGGACATCAAGCCCGGCACGCCGGGCGCCCCGGACCTTCACGACGGCGCCACCGTGCCGGTCACCCAGACCGCGGCGCCCGTCCAGATCGACGAGGTGCTGTCCACGCTGAAGACCTCGACCCGCCAGGACCTGCAGAAGCTGCTCGCGGGGTATGGCGACGCGCTGGGCAAGAAGCCGGCGCCGGGCGAGGACGCCGACCAGGACCCGTCCGTTCGCGGCGAGACCGCCGGCCAGGCGCTGAACGACTCGCTGCGCTACTCGCCGGGCGCCCTGCGCGGCACGGCGCTCGTGAACGACGCGCTGCTCGGCACCGACCTGCACGACCTCTCGAAGCTGATCGCCGGGGGCGGCAAGGTCACGGCGGCCCTGGCCGACCACGAGGACAACCTGAAGGACCTGGTCACCAACCTGAACGTGACCACCGGCGCGTTCGCGGCCGAGGCGCCGCAGCTGCAGGACACCATCAGGCGACTGCCGCGCGTGCTCGAGGCGGCGCGGCCCGCGCTCGACAACCTGAACGCCGCCTTCCCGCCCACGCGCGCGTTCGCGCGCGAGATCCTGCCGGGCGTCCGCGAGACCCCGGCCACGATCAAGGCCTCGTTCCCGTGGGTGGCGCAGACCCGCAAGCTCCTGTCTCAGTCCGAGCTCGGCGGCCTGGTGGACGAGCTGCAGCCCGCCACCTCCGACCTGGCGCGGTTCACGGACGGCACCGTGCGGCTGCTGCCGCAGGTCGACCTGGCCAACCGCTGCTTCCTGGGCAACGTGCTGCCCACCGGTGAAGAGGTCATCCAGGACGGCCCCTTCACCACGGGGATCGCGAACTACAAGGAGTTCTTCCAGAGCCTGGTCGGCCTCTCCGGCGAGTCGCAGAACTTTGACGGCAACGGCGGCTACACGCGCTTCCAGCCGGGTGGCGGCGACCAGACCGTCTCGACCGGCGCGCTGCCGGGCATTGGCTCGCTGTTCGGCAACGCCACCGCCGCGCCGCTCGGCACCAAGCCGGCGATGCCGAGCAAGCGCCCGCCCTTCCGCCGCGACGTGGCCTGTTACAAGAACAAGCGGCCGAACCTGAACGGGGCCAAGATCGGACCGGGGCCGTGAAAAAGGCGATCCAAGACCACCTGCGCGACTTCGTCGCCGCCCTCTTCCTGGTGGTGCTGGCGCTCGGCGTGTCCAGCTACATCCTCTCCAACCAGCGCTTCCACCTGCCGGGCTGGGTGCCGGTGGTGGGCACGAACTTCTACAAGCTGAAGGCCGAGCTGGGCACGGCGCAGGCGGTCGTGCCGGGCCAGGGCCAGACGGTGAACATCGCGGGCGTCAAAGTGGGCGAGGTCGGCAAGGTCGAGTTGGAGAACGGCCGCGCGGTCGTGCAGATGCTGATCAAGCCGAAGTACCGCCACGTCTACCGCAACGCCACCATCCTGCTGCGGCCGAAGACGGGGCTGAAGGACATGTACCTGTCGCTCGACCCGGGCACGAAGAACAGCGGGGCCCTGCCGGAGGGCTCGCGCGTGCGGGTGGCCAACACGCTCCCCGACGTGAACCCCGACGAGGTGCTGGCGGAGCTCGACACCGACACGCGCGCCTACCTGCGCGTGCTGCTGAACTCGGGCGGCGAGGCGTTCACGGACCACGGCACCCACAAGCAGAGCGCCTCGGCTGACCTGCGCGAGAGCTTCAAGCGCTTCGAGCCGACCTCGCGGGACGCAGGCCGCATCACCGGCCTGCTTGCGCAGCGGCGCCACAACATCAAGCACGTCATACACAATTTCCAGCAGCTGGCCACGGAGGTGGGCACCAAGGACGACCAGCTGGGCCAGCTTGTGGACTCCGCCAACGCGAACTTCAACGCCTTCGCCGACGAGGAGGCGGGCATCCGCGAGTCGCTGCGCCTGCTGCCCGGCACGCTCGGCCAGACCCAGACCACGCTGACCAAGGCCTCGGCGCTGGCGGCCCACCTCGGGCCCACGCTCCAGGGGCTGCGTCCCGCCGCGCGGGCTCTCGGCCCGTCGCTGCGCCGCAGCCGGCCATTCCTGCGCGCGACCACGCCAGTGATCAAGAACGAGCTGCGCCCATTCGCCCGCGACGTGCGGCCGACCGTGCACGACCTGCGCCTTGCGGCAAAGGACCTGAGCGTGGTGTCGCCGCGCCTGCAGCGCACCTTCGGCGTCCTTAACGCCCTGCTGAACGAGCTGGCCTACAACCCGCCTGGTGGCGAGGAGGGCTACCTGTTCTGGTCGGCCTGGACGGCCCACGCCGGCGCCACGATCTTCACCAACCAGGACGCCCACGGCCCGATCCGGCGCGGCCTCGTGATCATCTCCTGCTCCTCCCTCGAGCTGCTCGACCAGGTCAAGGCGGCGAACCCGCAGCTGCGCACGCTGATCGAGCTGCTCAACGCGCCGCGGCGCGCCGCCGTCTGCCCCAAGGCCACGCCATGATCAAGCAAGCGCCAAGCCCCGCCCGGATGCTGGTCATGGTGGCGTTCGCGCTCTCGGTGGTCGGCATCCTGATGTTCCTCTGGCTCTCGTTCGGCGGATCGGTGCCGCTCCAGCCCAAGGGCTACCGCGTGCACGTGAGGTTCGCCGAGGCCGGCCAGCTGGCGCAGGAGGCCGACGTGCGCATCTCCGGCGTGAACGTGGGCAAGGTCAAGTCGAAGAAGGAGGAGAAGCTGAGCGGCGTGACCGACGCGGTCCTCGAGATCCAGCCGCGCTACGCGCCGCTGCCCGCCGACACTCACGCGATCCTGCGCCAGAAGACGCTGCTGGGCGAGACCTACGTGGAGCTGACGCCCGGCGACGGAAAGGGGCGCAAGCTCCGCGACGGGGCCACGCTGGCCTCCGGCCAGGTGTCCGACACCGTCGAGCTCGACGAGATCCTGCGCACGTTCGACCCGAAGACGCGCCGCGCCTTCAGCACCTGGCTCGACCAGCAGGGACGCGCCGTGTCGGACCGCGGCCAGCAGCTGAACGACGCGCTCGGCAACCTGGCGCCGTTTGCTGAGGACACCGACAAGGTGCTCGCCGTGCTGCGCCGCCAGAGCGGCGACACGCGGGCGCTCGTGCGCGACACCGGCACGGTCTTCCAGGCGCTCACCGAGCGCCAGGGCCAGCTGCGCGACCTGGTCGCGAACTCGAACCGCGTGTTCGAGAGCACGGCGCGGCGCAACTCCGAGCTGGCCGACACCTTCCGCGTGCTGCCCACCTTCCTGCGCGAGTCGCGCACCACAACGAGACGCCTGACCCGCTTCGCCGACAACACCAACCCGCTCGTGACCCAGCTGCGCCCGGCCGCCCGCGAGCTGTCGCCCACGCTGATCGACCTGAAGGCGGTGGCGCCCGACCTGCGCGGCCTGTTCCGCGACCTTGGCCCACTCGTGAGGGTCTCGCGCCGCGGGCTGCCGGCGCTGCAGAGGGTGCTCGACAACACGCGCCCGCTGCTGGCCCAGCTCGATCCCTTCCTGCGCAACGCCACGCCGATCTTCGACTACCTCGGCCTCTACCGGCGCGAGATCGTGTCCTTCTTCGCGCTCGACTCCAGCGCCACGCAGGCCGCCGAGCAGTCACCCGCCTCGCCCACCCCGCTGCACTACCTGCGCACCACGAACCCGGTCAACCCGGAGGCGCTGGCCGCCTACCCGCGCCGCCTGCCGACCAACCGCTCGAACCCGTACACCGAGCCGGGCGGCTATTCCAAGCTCGCCACCCAGGGCCACCTGGACGTGTTCGGCAGCTATCTCTGCCCGGGCGGCTCGTCGCCGGCCGCGCCGCTCGTGCCGCCGCCCCCGACCACCCCCGACCTGGTGCCGCTGATCAGCAAGTTCGTGTTCGGGGGGACGGACAATGCCGGCGCCGCGCCGCCCTGCGTGGCCCAGCAGCCGCTCGGCCGCCTGGTGGGCCAGTCCGGCCTCTACCCGAGGCTGCAACCGCTACCTGCCCGCTAGCCCGGCTACTACCCTGATCGCGTGAGAGGCGAGCCCTTTGGACGCGTCGCGCGTCTGGTCACGAGGCGGCCCCTGCTCGTGCTGGGACTGGTTGCCGTGCTGGCGCTGGGCGGCGCGGTGTTCGCTCTGCGGCTGCAGCCGAGCTCCAGCACCGACACGCTGGTGAACCGCTCGTCGAGCACCTTCAAGGCCACCGAGCGCTTCAAGCACGACTTCGGCGACGAGGCGGTGATCGTGCTGGTGAAGGGCAACCTCCAGCGGGAGCTGCTGACCGCCGACCTCGGCCGGCTGGTCCGGCTCGAGGGCTGCCTGTCGGGCAACGTGCCTGCGCAGGGGCTGAAGTCGCTGCCCAAGCAGTGCGCCGAGATCAAGCGGCTAAAGCCGGCCAAGGTGGTGTTCGGCCCCGGCACGTTCATCAACACCGCCGCAACCCAGATCACCAACCGCTTCCTGCAGCAGCGCCAGGCCGTCTCCGCCCAGGCCGACGTGGTGGCGACGGCGGCGCGCAAGCTGTCGGCCGGGCGCGGCGACTCGAAGGCGAAGCAGAACAAGCTGGCGGACGCCGCCCGCAAGGCGAAGATGGCGGAGTTCAGCCAAGAGGCGATCGGGCTGGCGCTGCGCTACGGCCTCACCGGGCTGCCGTCGATCGGCGAGCCCGACTTCGTCTCGACGCTGGTGTTCGACTCGAGCGCGGGCGCGGTGGGCATTCCCAAGACGAAGTTCGCCTACCTGTTCCCGAGCAAGAACGCGGCGCTGGTGCAGGTGCGCCTGCGCCCCGACCTGACCGACCAGCAGCGAAAGCGCACGATCGAGCTCTACCGCCAGGTCACCCAGGACTCCCAGCTGAAGCCACTGCGCGGGGCGCGCTACGTGGTCACGGGGGTGCCGGTGGTCACTGAGGGCCTGGCCGACGCGGTCCAGCACTCCATCTTCGTTCTGCTGGGCGCCGCGCTGCTCGTGATGGCGGCCACGCTGGCGCTCGTGTTCCGCACCCGGCTGCGGCTGCTGCCGCTGGGCCTCGCGCTGGCGGCTTCCGCGATGACCTTCGGCGCGCTGGCACTGGCCGGCGGCAGCCTGACGATGGCGTCGATCGCCGTGCTGCCGGTGCTGATCGGCTTGGCGGTGGACTACGCCATCCAGTTCCAAGCGCGCTTCGACGAGGAGCGCCAGCGCGCCCCGGACGGCGACCCCGCCGAGCACGCGATTGCCGCGGCGCGCGCCGGCGGCCCCACGATCGCCACGGCCGGCCTGGCCACCGCGGTGGGCTTCCTCGTGCTGCTGCTGTCGCCGGTGCCGATGGTGCGCAACTTCGGCACGCTGCTCGTGGTGGGCATCGGGCTGGCGCTGGCCTGCGCGCTGACCGCCGGCTTCGCCGCGCTCAGCCGCTTCGCCACCCCGCGCGAGGGCGTGCCGCCGATGCTGCCTCGGCTACGCGAGCGCGCCGGCAGCCTGGGCGCGTCGATCGCCGGACACCCGCGCGTCGAACGGCTGCGCGAGGACGTGGCCAACCGCTCCTGGCGGGCGCTCGACTACTCGCTCACGAGGCCGAAGCGCGTGCTGGCGGTGGGCCTGGCCGTGGCGATCGTTGGGCTGGCGCTGGACACCCAGAGCAAGGTGGTGTCCGACGTGCGCGAGCTGGTGCCCCAGAACCTGCGGGCCCTCCAGGACGTGAACCTGCTGGAGAAGGAGACCGGCGTGTCCGGGGAGATCGACGTGACCGTGCGCGCCGACGACATCACGCGCCCAAGCGTGATCGCCTGGATGACGCGCTTCCAGGCCGGCGCGCTCAAGGCGCACGGCTACAAGTCGGGCAAGAGCTGCATCCAGTCGAAGAACCCGCCCGAGCTGTGCCCGGCGCTGTCGCTGCCCGACATCTTCAGCTCGGCCCCGGCGCAGCTGACCCGTGCCCAGGTGGGCGGACTGCTCGATGCGGTGCCCTCCTACTTCTCGCAGGGAGTGGTGTCGAAGGACCGCAAGACCGCCAACCTGGCCTTCGGGATCCGGCTGATGCCGCTCGACCGCCAGAACGAGGTGGTCAACGACCTGAAGTCGCGGCTGGACCCGCCGAGGGGCGTGCAGGCGTCGGTGGTGGGGCTGCCCGTGCTGGCCGCCGAGTCGAACGCGGCGCTGTCCTCGCCGCTGCGCCGCGTGCTGTCGCTGCTGGCGGCCCTCGCGGGCGTGTTCCTCGTGCTCTGGGCGGTGCGCCGCTCGCGCCGCGCCGCCGCGGTGCCGCTGATCCCGATCGCGCTGGCCAGCGGCTGGTCGGCGGGGCTGCTCTTCGTGCTCGGAATGCTGCCCGGGCCGCTCCGGGTGGAGCTGAACCCGATGTCGGTCACGCTCGGTGCGCTGGTCATCGCGATCTCCACCGAGTTCAGCGTGCTGCTGTCGTCGCGCTACGCCCAGGAGCGCGAGCGGGGCGCCGGCCCCGCGCGCGCAATCGAGCTGGCCTACGCCTCCACCGGCGCCGCCGTGCTGGCCTCCGGGGTCACGGCCATCGCGGGCTTCGCCGCGCTGATGGCGTCCGACATCCGCATGCTGCGCGACTTCGGAATCGTCACCGTGCTGGACCTGAGCCTGTCGCTGGTCGGCGTGATGCTGGTGCTGCCCGCGGCGCTCATCTGGGCCGAGCAGCACGGGGCCTTCAGGCTGCGCGACCTCGACCCGCGGCCGCTTGCGCGCGAGCTGTGGGAGGCGAGGCCGCGCCGCGCCCAGCCGGACCCCCGATGAGCGAGGACCGCTTCGACGACCTCGGCCCGAGCGGGGCCGAGCGGCGCGAGTCGATCGGCGAGCGCCTGGCTGAGCGCGACAGGACCCACCCCGAGCCCGGCGGCCCGCCGCGCCGGCCGGAGGTGCCGCGCGCGGGCAACAAGTACGCGTGGGTGGTCGGCATCGTGATGTTGATGGGCATCGCGGTGCTGCTCTGGCGCAGCTCGATCCCGAACGCGGGGGAAGGTGTCCAGGGGCCGCCGAAGGGAAGGCTGGCCCCAGCCTTTGCCGCCCCCCTGGCCACCGGGCATCTGAAGGGGCAGGCCAACGTGTGCCAGCGCCGGCCCTGCCCGAGCAACGCCGGCCCCCGGCCCGCCTGCCAGGTGCTGACCCCTGAGGCGCTGAACGTCTGCGCCCTGCGCGGCCAGCCGCTCGTACTGACCTTCGTGTTCGACCGCGGCGCGGACTGCCTGCCGCAGGTTGACCGGGTCGAGCGGGTCAGCCGCGAGCTGCGCGGCGTGCGCTTCGCCGCGGTCTTCTTCAGCCGCAAGGACCGCGACACGGTGCGCCGGGTGGTCCAGGGGCGCGGCTGGCGCGAGCCAGTCGGGGTGGACTCCGACGGCGCGATCGCGAACCTCTACCGCGTCGGTGGCTGCCCGACCACGGTGTTCGCCGCGGCGGGGGGCAAGGTGCGCGACACGGCGCTCGGCAACCTGACCGAGCAGCAGCTGCGGGCGCGCGCGCAACGGCTCCTGGGAAGCGGATGAGCGAGCAGGAGCTCGAGCTCGACCTGCGCGAGGGCTGGGTGGAGCCCGCGCTGGCGGAGGAGTTCCCCGAGCTCGGCCTGACCTATGCCCCGCTCGAGGCGAGGCCGGGCAGCAGCCCGGTCTCCGTGAAGCGCCGGCTGCGTGGCCTGGCCGACCGCTACACGGGCTCGAAGGTGGTGCACATGCGCCAGGATCCGGTGCCCTGGGCCTACCGCGTGTTCGCCCGCCAGGTGGGGATCGACCCGGACACCGACCGCACGCCGGTCGAGCGCGTGGCGCTGCAGCGGCTGATGAAGGGCGGCCTGCCCAGCGAGAACGTGGTGGACGACGCGCTCACGATCGCCGTGGCCGAAACGGGCGTGCCGGTGGTGGCGTTCGACGGCGACCGCGTCGGAGCCTCGATCGGGCTCAGGC
>DAIMGB010000006.1:0-827 GCA_036724195.1 Thermoleophilaceae bacterium | reverse complement strand
GCGGCGTGCCCTGGCGCGCGGGCAGCTGGTGGTGGCCGACGAGGAGCGGCCGCTCGCCGTGGTGTTGGGTGAGGTGGGGCCGGCGGCGGGCGTGACCGAAGCCACGCAACGGATGGTGCTGGCGGCCCTCGCGTGCAAGGGCGTGCCCCGCATCAGCGTCGAGGAGGCGCTCTGGATCGCGGCCGAGACCCTGGTCGCGGGGGCATGACGGCTGGTACCCTGGGCGCAGTCCTGCGCTGGGAGGCACTGTGACAGAGCTACTCGAGCAGACAATCGCACCGTTCGTCGCCCCGACGACGGTCCCCGACGAGCGCGCCGCCCGCCGCTCGATGCTGGACCAGATCGCCCACCTCGAGCGCGACCTGTCACAGCTCTTCTGCTCCACCTGGCCGCGCAAGGGCTTCGAGTTCGCCGTGCCCTCGCGCGGCGGTCCGCGGCTGCTGCCGCTGGGCGAGCTCGAGGAGCTGCGCGACGACCTGGCCGACCGCGTCGCGCACGCGCGGCGCGCCCTCAGCGACCGCACCTACGTCGAGGAGCAGAACCGGCGTCTGATCGAGGAGATGATGCTCGAGCCGGAGCGCTTCAAGTGGGTGCGCGTGGCCAACGAGGACATCGGCGAGCCGGGCTGCAAGCACTGGCACGTCCGCCCGCGCCTCGGCGTCATCGGCATGATGCTCAACTGGTGGCGCGTCAAGATCTCCTCCGGCTGTCCCTTAGCCACCGAACACCTGGCCTGAATGGGACGGCGTAGCCGCAAGCGCGCGCTGTCCGAAGGCGGCTCAGCCGCCGAGCGGGGACGGCGGGATCCGGGTCTCCCCCTTGATCTC
>DAIMGB010000005.1:0-15910 GCA_036724195.1 Thermoleophilaceae bacterium | reverse complement strand
TCGTACGCGGTCTGGGGGGTAGTGGCCATTGCTCTCCTCTCCGGTCAGTCTGGCTAGACGCCACGGACAACGGTATCGGCGCCAAGGCGTAGGCACAAGGAAAATCCATTGAGCCCGCGTTGTACGGCGCGTACAACGAGGCACTCCTGTTTTGGCGCCCTCGTAGCTTGTCAGCGCGCCCGTTCCGTATAGCGTCAGGGGTTCATGGCGCCAAGCGTGCGCATGGAGGGGGTGAGCAAGCGCTTCGGCGATCTGACCGCGGTGCGCGAGCTGGACCTCGATGTCGAGCGCGGCGAGTTCTTCACGCTGCTCGGACCGTCCGGCTGCGGCAAGACGACCACCCTCCGCATGATCGCCGGCTTCGAGGAGCCAAGCGACGGGCGCGTGCTGCTCGACGGCGAGGACGTGACCGGCCTCCCAGCCTTCAAGCGCCCCACCAACACGGTCTTCCAGAGCTATGCGCTGTTCCCGCACCTGAATGTGGAGCGCAACGTGGCCTTCGGGCTCGAGCGAAAGGGCGTCGCGAAGGACGAGGTCAAGCGGCGCGTGGCCGAAGAGCTCGAGCGAGTTGGCCTCACGCGCGAGGGCGGGCGCAAGCCGCGCCAGCTCTCCGGCGGCCAGCAGCAGCGAGTGGCGCTCGCGCGCGCGCTCGTGAACCGGCCTGCCGTGCTGCTGCTCGACGAGCCGCTCGGCGCGCTCGACCTGAAGCTCCGCAAGCAGTTGCAGGTCGAGCTCAAGGGCATCCAGCGCGACGTGGGCATCACGTTCATCTACGTGACCCACGACCAGGAGGAGGCGCTCACCATGTCCGACCGCATCGCGGTGATGAACCACGGTGTTATCGAGCAGGTGGACGAGCCGGAGTCGATCTACGAGCGCCCGCGCACGACCTTCGTGGCCGGCTTCATCGGGGTGTCGAACCTGATGCCGGGCGAGGTGGTGTCGGCCAACGGCAACGGCGCCGAGATCCGCCTCGACGCAGGCGTGACCGTTCGCACCGAGTCCGAGGGCGTGCCGGGTGGCGAGCGAGTACACGTCGTCGTGCGCCCGGAGAAGCTCGAGCTCTATCCCGCCGCCGAGGCGGCGCCCACCGGTAGGGCGAGCGTGGAGGGCATCATCGAAAGCTCGCTATACCTCGGCACTGCCACGCAGGTCGTGGTGAAGCTCGCCGACGGCACGGGAATGACCGTGCTGGTGCCGAACACAGACGAGGAGGCGCGCCGGCGCATGCCGGCGGCGGGCGCCGACGTGAGGCTGGCTTGGGCCGGCGAGCACATCCACATGGTTAGGGAGGAAATCGAATGAAGAGTGACTTCGACCGACGTTTCGACGAGCTGATCAACGCCGAGCTCACCCGCCGGCGACTGCTGCGACGCGGCGCGGCGGGAGCGATGAGCATCAGCGCGATCGCGTACCTGGCCGCCTGCGGCACGAACGAGACCAGCAAGCCCAAGGGCGCGAGCAACGCGAAGATCAAGAAGGCGCAGCTCGCGAAGACGATGACCTTCTCGAACTGGCCGCTGTACATCGACGTCGACGACAAGACGAAGCGGCGCCCGACCCTCGACGCCTTCCAGAAGAAGTACGGCACCAAGGTCAAGTACATCGAGGAGATCAACGACAACGTCGAGTTCTTCGGCAAGGTGCGCCAGGAGTACGCGGCAGGCAACTCCGGAGGGCGCGACCTGCACGTGGTCACCGACTGGATGGCCGCGCGCATGAAGCGGCTCGGCTACGTGCAGCGCTTCGACAAGTCGTCGATGCCGAACGCGGTCAAGAACATCGAGGACGCCGTGGCGCATCCCGACTTCGACCCCAAGCGCGAGTACTCGATGCCGTGGCAGTCCGGCCAGGTGGGCCTGATCTACCGCAAGGACAAGGTCGGCGGCGACCTGTCGAGCATCAACGACCTGTTCGACAAGAGGTTCAAGGGCAAGGTCACGATGCTCACCGAGATGCGCGACACGGTCGGCTCGATCCTGCTCGGCATGGGGATCACGCCGGAGAAGGCCACGAAGGACCAGGTCATGACCGCGATCGACAAGGTCGCGAAGGCCTCGAAGGACGGCCAGATCCGCCGCTTCACCGGCAACGAGTACACGAAGGACATCCTGAAGGGCGACTCGACCGCGATCCTCGGCTGGTCCGGCGACGCGGTGCAGCTGACGGCGGACAACAAGAACGTGCGCTTCAAGAACCCCAAGGAGGGGTTCATGGTGTTCACCGACTCCATGCAGATTCCGGTGGGCGCTCCGCACGCGTACACGGCGGAGAAGATGATCGACTTCGTCTACGACCCGGAGATCGCCGCCAAGATCGCCGCGTACGTGAACTACGTGCCGCCGGTGAAGGGCACCAAGGAGGTGCTGGCGAAGTCCGACCCCGAGATCGCGTCGAGCCCGCTGCTCTTCCCGAACCTTTCGAACGCGCACAACTTCAAGACCTTCAGCCCGACCGACGAGCGCGAAATCGACGCGGCCTTCCAGAAGGCGACCGGCGCATGACCCGATGAACGCGTGACCAGGGCCCGCCGCAGCGCCCTGCCCTACGCGCTTCTGGCGCCGGGCCTGCTGTGGCTGGTGATCTTCTTTCTGGTGCCCATGTTCTACATGGCCCAGATCTCCCTGAAGCAGGGGTCGATCGACACGGGGTACCAGTTCACCTGGCACTTCAGGACGTACGTCGACGCGATCAAGAACTTCGACACGCAGTTCATACGCTCGTTCGAGTACGCCGGGCTGTCCACGATCATCTCGCTGCTGGTCGGCTACCCGCTTGCCTACGCGATCGCCTTCCGCGGCGGCAAGTACCGCAACGCGCTGCTGCTGGCGGTGATCCTGCCGTTCTTCACCACCTACCTCGTGCGCACGCTGTCGTGGCAGACGATCCTCGACGACGACGGGCCGCTCGTGCACGTGCTGAGGACGCTCCACATCCTCGGCTCCGACGGACGGCTGCTGGCGACGACAAGTGCCGTGATAGCCGGCATCACCTACAACTTCCTCCCGTTCATGATCCTGCCGCTGTACGCCGCGCTCGAGCGCATCGACCCGCGGATGCTCGAGGCGGGCTACGACCTCTACGGCAAGCGCCGCGACGTGATGATGCGCGTGGTCGTGCCGATGTCGATGCCGGGCATCGTGGCCGGCGTCCTGCTCACCTTCATCCCGGCGGCCGGCGACTTCGTGAACGCGACGCTGCTCGGCACGCCCCAGCAGGCGATGATCGGCAACGTCATCCAGAGCCGCTACCTGGTGGTCACCGACTACCCGACCGCCGCGGCGCTCTCGTTCATCCTGATGCTCGTGATGCTCGCGCTGGTGGCGATCTACGCGCGCGCCGTGGGCACCGAGACGCTCACGGGCGCGGAGGAGGCGCCGACGTGACGCAGCTCGGCCGCAAGGTCCTGAACCAGTCGCTGAACGTCTACGCGGCGCTGGTCCTGATCTACCTTCTGCTGCCGATCGCGATCATCCTTCTCTTCTCGTTCAACGACACGAAGAGCCGCTTCAACTTCGTGTGGCAGGGCTTCACGCTGAAGAGCTGGAAGAACCCGTTCGCCTACCACGACCTCGCCGACGCTCTCGTCACCAGCCTCAAGGTCGCCGCTCTCTCGACGATCATCGCCACGATCCTCGGGACCCTGATGGCGCTCGCGCTCGTGCGCTACACGTTCCGGGGGCGGGCTGCCACCAACTTCTTCATCTTCATCCCGCTGGCGACGCCGGAGGTGGTGCTGGGCGCGTCGCTGCTGTCGCTGTTCATCTCAGTGGGCTTCGCGCGCGGGTTCACCACGATCCTGATCGCACACGTGATGTTCAACATCTCGTTCGTGGTCGTGACGGTGCGCTCGCGGCTGATCGGCTTCGACCGCTCGCTGGAGGAGGCCGCCCAGGACCTGGGTGCCAACGGCTTGCAGACGTTCGTGCGCGTGACCCTGCCGTTGATCGCGCCTGGCGTGCTGGCCGCGGCGCTGCTGGCCTTCGCGCTCTCGATCGACGACTTCGTGGTCACCAACTTCAACGCGGGCTCGACGGTCACCTACCCGCTGTACATCTGGGGCGCCGCGCGGGTCTCGATACCGCCGCAGGTGAACGTGCTCGCGGCGATGATCTTCCTGTTCACGCTGGCGATGATGCTGATCACGATTTGGCAGCAACGCAGGGCGGAGCGCATGTCCGCAGTTCGACCCGAGGAGGTCCCCGCATGACCACCGAAGTAGCCCCCGACAGCTCCAGCGGCAAGGGCCTCAAGGCCAACGCGATTGGCTACATCTCGAACGTGGTCATCGGCGTGGCCTCGACGGCGCCGGGCTACAGCATCGCCGCCACGCTGGGCTTCGTGGTCGCGGTGGCGGGTGTCGGCCTGCAGGCGCCGGCGGTGATGCTGCTGGCGTTCGTGCCGATGTTCTGCGTCGCGTACGCCTACCGCTACATGAACCAGGCGGATCCCGACTGCGGCACGTCGTTCTCGTGGGTCACGCGCGGCCTGGGCCCGTCGTGGGGCTGGCTGACCGGTTGGGCGATCGTGGTCACCGACGTGATCGTGATGGCCAGCCTGTCGCAGATCGCGGCCATCTACACCTTCCTCCTGTTCGATTGGAACAGCGCGGCCGACTCGCAGCTCGCGGTGATCATCGCCGGAGTGATCTGGATCGTGGTCATGACCGCGATCTGTTACCTGGGCACCGAGCTGTCGGCCGCCACCCAGCGCTGGCTGCTCGGCATCGAGATCTTCACCCTCACGCTGTTCGCGGTGGTCGCCCTGGTCAAGGTCTACGCGAACAACCCGGCGCACTCGCTGCACGTGTCGTTGTCCTGGTTCAACCCGTTCGCGATCGACAGCTTCGGTGCGTTGATCAACGGCCTGTTGCTGGGCGTGTTCATCTATTGGGGCTGGGACAGCGGCGTGGCGGTGAACGAGGAATCGGAGGACAGCGCCGACGGGCCGGGCAAGTCCGCCGTTATCAGCACCCTGCTGCTGCTGGGGATCTACCTGATCGTGTCCGCGGCGGCGCAGGCCTACGGCGGCCCCGCGCAGCTCGTCAAGAACCAGGACGACGTGTTGAGCGTGCTCGGGAATCAGGTCTTCGGCTCGCCGCTCGACAAGCTGCTGATCATCACCGTGCTCACGTCGGCGTCGGCGTCCACCCAGACCACGATCCTGCCAACGGCTCGCACCACGCTGTCGATGGCCCGCCACCGCGCCTTCCCCAAGCGCTTCGGCTCGATCCACCCGCGCTACCTGACCCCGAGCTTCTCCACGTTGCTGATGGGGCTGGTGTCGACGGTGTGGTTCATCGCGATCGAGATCCTGAGCCCCGACAACGTGCTCGGCGACTCGGTCACGGCGCTCGGCTTCGGGATCGCCTTCTACTACGGGATCACCGGCTTCGCGTGCACCTGGTTCTACCGGCACGAGCTGCGCAAGAACTTCAAGACGCTGCTCTACGCGGGCATCCTGCCGCTCGCCGGCGGCATCATGCTCCTGTACATCTTCCTGAGGGCGCTCCTGTTCAACCTGAACCCGGACAACACGTTCACGGAGTTCTTCGGCATCGGGGCGCCGGTGGTCATCGGCATCGGGGCGCTGCTGTTCGGCGCGGTGCTGATGCTGTTCGCGCGGCCGAAGTACAGGGGCTTCTTCGCCCGCAAGCCTGAGGTGTACAACCCGGCCACCGCCGGACAGGCGCTCGTGCCGGAAGAGGAGGTGGTCGCCTGATGAGCGGCGAGATCGTGCTGGGCTATGACGGGACCGATGGGTCGGAGGCGGCCCTAGAAGAGGCGGTGCGCCTGAGCGACCAGCTGGGCCTGGCGCTGGTGGCCGTGTTCGGCTTCCAGCCGCCGGTTGTGGAGCGGGAGATCGCAGACCATCGGGAAGCGCTGTTGGAATACGGCAAGAAGCAGGTGAGCCACGCGGTGGAGCGGGCCCGCGAGTGTGGGGTCGAGGCACAGGGCGTGGTGGTGGACAAGCGGCCGTCCGACGCGCTCGTCCAGGTGGCGGAGGAGCACCACGGCCGCTGCATCGTGGTGGGCACCAGCGGCGACGGGCCGCTCAAGAGCGCGCTGCTGGGCTCGACGCCGCACAAGCTGCTGCAGGTCGCGGACCGGCCCGTGGTAGTTGTTCCCGGGTGAGCACCTACTCCAAGGTCGCCGAGCTCCCGCTCCAGATTGAGTCGCACGAGCTCGACGGCCGCGAGCTCGTGTACTCGCCGGAGTTCACGCGCCTGACCACGCTCGTGCGGCTGCGCGGCGGGGGCGAGGAGGGCGTGGGGGAGGACGTGACCTACGGCGGGCTCGACCAGGTGGCGCTGCAGTCGGAGGGCAAGGACTTCGAGCTGGCGGGCTCGTACACGATCGACTCCTTCTCCAAGCACCTCGACGAGATCGAGCTCTGGCCGTCGCCGCCCACCACCGAGCAGTTCCGGCCCTACCGCAGGTGGGCGTTCGAGTCAGCCGCGCTCGACCTGGCCCTGCGCCAGGCTGGGAAGTCGCTGGTCGAGGCGGTGGAGCGCGAGGCGCGCCCGCTCGACTTCGTGGTGTCCATGCGGCTCGGCGCCCCCGGCTCGCCGGAGCCTGAGAACGCCGACCGGCTGAAGCGGCTGTTGGAGCGCTACCCGAAGACGCGCTTCAAGCTCGACCCGGGCAACACCTGGACGCGGGAGCTCGTGGACGAGCTGGCCGCCACGGGCGCCGTGGACGTGTTCGACCTGAAGGGCTTCTACCGCGGTACGCCCGTGGACGTGGACACCGACCCCGAGCTGTACCGGATGGTGGCCGAGGCGGTGCCGAGCGCCTGGCTCGAGGACGCCGACGTGACCGACGAGACGCTCCCGGTGCTCGAGCCGGTGCACGACAGGCTCACCTGGGACGCGCCCATCCACTGCGTGCAGGACGTCGAGGACCTGCGCTGGAAGCCGCGCATGATCAACGTGAAGCCTTCGCGCTTCGGCTCAATCGAGCGGCTGTTCGACACCTACGACCACTGCGAGCGCGAGGGCATCGGCTGCTACGGCGGCGGCCAGTCCGAGCTGGCCGACGGCCGCGGCCAGATCCAGTACCTGGCCTCGGTCTTCCACTCCGACACGCCGAACGACACGGCCCCCGCCGCCTACAACAACCCGGAGCTTGGCGACGGGCTGCCCACCAGCCCGCTCGAGCCGAACTACTCAGAGACCGGCTTTCGCCGCGAGGACTGATGCTCAAGGAGTTCCGCCAGTTCATCCTGCGCGGCAACCTCGTGGACCTCGCCACGGCCGTCGTGCTCGGCACCGCCTTCGGCGCGGTTATTGCGGCGCTGGTCAAGGACCTCATCACGCCACTGATCGCCGCGGTGGTCGGCAAGCCAGACTTCTCGGCGCTTAAGTTCACGATCAACGGCAGCCAGTTCCTCTACGGCGACTTCCTGAACGCGGCGCTGGCGTTCGTGCTGGTGGCGCTCGTCATCTTTTTCCTGGTGATCAAGCCGGTGAACACCCTGATGACCCGCTACCGGCCCGAGCAGCCGGCGGACCGCGAGACGCGCGACTGCCCGGAGTGCCTCAGCTCGATCCCGGCCGCGGCGCGCCGCTGCGCCTTCTGCACCGCCGAGCAGCCGGCTTGACCACCCCGCCGCTCGAGCTGCGCACGCTCTCCCCGGGCGGCCAGACCGCGCTGGAGGTTGCCCGCCAGCTGGTGGAGTACCTCGCCGCCGCGCGGCGCTCGCTCGAGATCGCCCTCTACGACGTGCGCCTGCCCGGCGAGCCGGGCGACCTGGTGGCGAACGCTTTGCGCGAGGCCCACGAGCGGGGCGTCGCCGTCCGGCTGGCCTACAACGGCGACTACGGCAACCGCGTGCCGGTGCCGCCCCCGCCGCGCACGAAGCCCGAGCTGCTCGAGGCGCTGCCAATCGAGACGCGCGGCATCCCCGGCATACCGGACCTGATGCACCACAAGTACGCGGTGCGCGACGGCGGGTCGGTCTGGTCGGGCTCAACCAACTGGACCAGCGACTCCTGGGAGCTGCAGGAGAACGTGATCCTGATCGCCCACGATGCCGACGCCGCGGCCTCGTTCACGCGCAACTTCGAGGAGCTGTGGCAGAGGGGCAGCGTGGAGGCCAGCGGCTTCGAGCAGCCCACCCTGTTCGACCTGGCCGGCACCCAGGCGCGCGCCTGGTTCACGCCGGGCCACGGCCCGGAGCTGTCGGCCCGGATCGCCTCGGCGATCGGGCGCGCGAAGCGCCGCGTGCGAGTGGCCTCGCCGGTGATCACGGCGGGTGCCGTGATCGGCACTCTGGCCCAGGTGGCCGCCGACGATCGCGTGGACCTGCGCGGCGTCGTGGACCGCCCGCAGATGGAGCAGGTCTTTCGGCAATGGCGCCAGAACCCGCGCTCGGCCTGGAAGATCCCGATCCTCAGCTCGGTGTTCGAGCACGCCGACTTCAAGGGCAAGCCCTCGACCCCCTACGGCCCGGACACACCCCACGACTTCATGCACGCGAAGGTCACGGTGGCCGACGACGACGTGTTCTGCGGCTCCTTCAACCTCTCGCGCTCGGGCGAGCAGAATGCCGAGAACGTGCTCGAGCTGCAGGACCCCGAGCTGGCCGAGCGCCTGGCGGCGTTCATCGACGCCACCCGCGACCGCTACGGCCCGATGACGGTGCCGCCGGCCTAGGCCGGGGCGGTCCCGGGCTCGACCCGCGCCGCGCGCACCGGGCCGGGCGTGAGCGCCGAGGCCACGATCACGAGCGCGAAGGCCAGCACGCGCAGCACCACCCCGAGCGGCTGGTCGGGCAGCGGCTCGCCGAAGATCGCGGGCCCGGACGCGATCGTCACCACGTTGGCGGCCGCCCCCGTGATTGCAATGACAGGCACCGCCTTCCCCAGCTGGAGGCTGCGCGCGGACACGGTCAGGCCCACCAGCGACAGCAGCAGGATCACCAGCGCGAGCGGGTGCAGCAGCACCCCGAGTCCATCGTCTGTGTGGACGGTGAGCGCCTTGATCGACACGTCCGAGGCGCCCCACAGCAGCCCCGCGGACACCGCAAGCGCCAGGCCGCCGCGCTCGTCGTCGCCGGCCAGCGTCGCTGCCGCCGCTCCGGCCGCGGTCACGACTGACACGTACAGCGTCAGCTGGAGCGCCTGCCAATCGCTGTGCCGGCTCTCGCCCACGCCGGCCAGCGTCGCGGCCAGGAAGGCCAGGCCGGCCGCGGTGAACGCCACGCCGATCCACTCGCGCCGCGTGACCTCGAAGCCGAACAGCCGGTCGGCCACCACGGTCAACAGCACCAGGCCACCCGCGATCACCGACTGCACCAGCGAGATCGGCGCGAGGGCCAGCGCCGCCGAGTGCAGTCCCCAGGAGCCCATCGCGATCACGATCCCGAGCGTGTACCAGCGCGAGCGAAACAGGCTGAGGGAGGTCTGCACCGGGCGCCGCCACTCGATGGCGGGCGACTCGGCGGCCCCTCGCTGCTTGTAGAGGAAGCCGACGATCGAGGCGAACGCGGTGGCCACGGCCAGAAGCAGCCCGAGCTGAACGGAGAACGGCACGAGCGGATCAGGCTAGTGAGTGAGGTGCTGCCAGCTGTCGGGGTGGCGGCGCAGGAACTCCTCGAGTGTCAGAGGCGGGTGGCCGGCCAGCCGCTCCACCGTGTCGGACACCACGTCCACCTCGCCCGTGGCTATCTGGGCGTAGGACGTCACCCAGCCCTCGATCTCCCAGTCCGGGGCGCCGCTCGGAGCGCGCGACTCGCGCGCCTCCTCGAGCGTCTCCTCCACGTAGCGAACGTCGCGCCCGGCCACGCGCGACAGGGTCTCGGCCGCGTCGGCCAGCGTGAAGGCCTCCGGCCCGGTCACCGGGTAGGCCTGCCCGTCGTGCTCCCCTCCGCTCATCAGCACGGCCGCGGCCACCTCGCCCACGTCGTCGCGCGCCACGGGCGCGATGCGGCCGTCGCCGGCCGGCCCGCGGATCACGCCGTCGTCACCCGCGAACAGTGGGATGTAGTCGTGGTAGATGCTGTCGCGCAGGAAGGTCCAGGAGAGCCCGGTCGACTTGATGTGCTCCTCGGCGTGGAAGTGGTCGCGCGCGAAGGTGAAGGTGGCGTCTGGGGCGGCGGAGAGGAAGGAGATGTAGACGATTCGCCCCACGCCCGCCGCGACCGCGGCGTCGATCGCCGCGCCGTGCTCCTCCACGCGCCGGGCCGACTCGCCGGCCGACACCAGCAGCAGGGTCTCCACGCCCTCGAGCACCCGGCTCATGCCCTCGCCGTCCGCGTAGCCGCCGAACTCCACGATCTCCGCGCCGGCCAGCTCGGGCGCTCGCGAGCGGTCGCGCACGAGCAGTCGCTGCTCGACTCCCTGGTCGGCCAGCTGCCGCGCCACCCGGCCGCCGATGCCACCGGTGGCGCCCGTGATCCCGATCGCCGCCATGGCCCCGACGGTACCTAGGCCGAGCGCCGTGCCTGCCGGTGCGCCGCCGAGAGGAGCCTGTCGCAGACCTCGTGCGGCTGGTCGATCAGCTGGAGCAGGTCGAGATCCTCCTCGGCGATCTTGCCTTCGGCCAGCATCCGCTCGCGCGCCCAATCGAGCAGGCCCGACCAGTAGTCGCTGCCCACCAGCACCACCGGGAAGTTGCGGATCTTGTCGGTTTGGATCAGCGTGAGCGCCTCGAACAGCTCGTCGAGCGTGCCGAAGCCCCCCGGGAACACCACGAAGCCGCTGGCGTAGCGGACGAACATGACCTTGCGCGTGAAGAAGTAGTGGAAGGTCAGCCCCAGGTCCACGTACTCGTTCATGCCCTGCTCGAAGGGCAGCTCGATGTTCAGGCCGATCGAGGGGGCGTTCGCCTCCTGCGCTCCGCGGTTGGCGGCCTCCATCGAGCCCGGCCCGCCGCCGGTGATGATCGCCAGTCCCTGCTCGCCGGCCAGCCGCGCCGTCTCGCGCGCCAGCTCGTACTCGGGGTGGTCGCGCGGCGTTCGCGCCGAGCCGAAGAAGGAGGCGGCGGCGCCCACGTGGGCGAGCGCGTCGAAGCCCGTGCGCAGCTCCTCGGAGATCCGCTCGATCCGCGACTCGTCGGTGAGCGTCGAGCGAACCGCCCCCTCCTGGGCGGCGATGATCTCCTCGTCGGCGGTCCGCGGGGTGCGCGGTCCGTGGTCTGCCATCGCGCCGAGACTAGCCGGGGCAGGCGCTGGTCCTAGGCCGGCCCTGTCGGCGCAGGCTGCCTGCCGGGCAGGCGCTCGCGCCCGGCGCCGGTCGCGTTCTTGGACGCGTAGAGCGCGTCGTCGGCCGAGCGCATCAGGTCGTCGAGGGCCTCCCCGTCGTCGCCGGGAATCGCGATGCCGTAGCTCAGGCCCAGCGGCAGCTCGGCCGGGCCGCGCTCGCAGAGCGAGTGGGCCAGGCGTTCGCCCAGGCGCTCGGCGCCGTCGACGTCGGAGCCCGGCAGCAGCACGGCGAACTCGTCGCCGCCGATGCGCGCGGCGAAGTCGCTGGCTCGCAGCGTGCGACGCAGCACCGAGGCCACCTCGCAGATTGCTTTGTCGCCGGCGGCGTGGCCATAGCGGTCATTGATCTCCTTGAGCCGGTCGAGGTCGGCCAGCAGCAGCGCGAAGTGAGTGCCGTGGCGAGCCGAGCGGGCGGCCTCGCGGCTGTACGCGTCCTCGAAGGCCAGGCGGTTTGCCAGGCCGGTGAGCGAGTCGGTGTGGGCCGCGGCTCGGAGGCTCGCCACCAGGCACTCGATGCGCTCGCTGAGCAGGCGCACCACCACGGCAGTGCCCACAACGAGCCCGACGGTGGTCAGCCAGCGGCTGGTGGCCACGTCGCCCGGCTTCACCACCGCCAGCACCACCGTGTAGCACGCCGCCACGAACGCGACCTGCGCCGCGGTGGCCATGCGACCGAAGTAGTAGGCCGCGTAGAGGACCACCCAGAGGTAGTACATCTCGTCGCCGCCGGCCGCGCCGCCGTGGCGCTCGCCGTTCGAGACGACCGCGAGCGATATCAGCGCCGTACCCAGCGCGACCACCACCATGTAGACCCACTGGGGCACGCGCGCTCCCCAGAGGACCAGGCCGAGCGCGATGGCGCCAGATCCGCCGGCCACGATCTCAAGCCCGCCCACGTCTACCTGGCGCTGGTGGGGGAAGATCAGGCCCAGCAGCGTGACGAGCGCGGCCGCGCCGAACAGTGTCGCGCCGAAGCGCGCCATCTGGGTACGTCGTCGTTCTTGTTCCGGCGTCTCGGCGCCAGTCCGTCCCACGCTTCTCTTATCGACCGCGAGGGCCTGGTGCTAGAGCGCCAGGGACAGAGGCTGCTCGAGCAACTCTCTCACGCGCGCGAGGAACTGAGCGCCGTCGGCGCCGTAGAGGATGCGGTGGTCGCACACCAGTGTCAGCGTCATCTGGTCGCGCGCCACGATCCGGCCGCTGTCCTCGTCCACCGCCGGGCGCTTCTCCAGCGCGCCCACGGTGAGCAGCGCGGCCTGGGGGGTGTTGATGATCGCCGTGAACTCGCGGATGCCGTACATGCCCAGGTTCGACACCGTGAAGGTGCCGCCCGACAGCTCCGGCGGGGTGATCTTCTTGTCGCGCACCTTCTGGATCAGCCCGCGCGCGTCCGTTGAGATCTGGCCCAGCGACTTGCGATCGGTCTCGAAGATCGTGGGCACCACGAGCGTGTCCTGCGCCGCCACCGCCACGCCCACGTTTACGCCCGAATAGAGCTCGAACTTGCCGTCGCGGTAGGCGCCGTTCACGCGCGGGTGCTCGGTCAGCGCCATCGCGGCCGCCTTCACCACCATGTCGTTGTACGAGGGCGCCGTCTCGGTCACGTCCTTGAGGCGCTTGCGCAGCTCGACGGCGCCGGTCATGTCCACGTCCAGCGACAGCGCGAAGTCCGGCGCGGTGGCCTTCGACTCGGCCATCCGCCGCGTGACCGTCTGCTGCAGCCGCGTCAGCTCCTGGTACTCGACCTCGCCCTTGGCGCCGGCTTCACCACGCTGGGGCTCAGTCTCTGCCTTCTGCTCTCTGCCCTCTCCGTCCTCCTCGGGCGCCTCTTCCTTGCCGGCGCTGTCGGCACCACCCTCGGCAGCCGCCTCGACATCGGCCTTGACGATTCGCCCACCCGGCCCGCTTCCCTCGAGCGCCTTGATCTCCACGCCCAGCTCGCGCGCCATCCGTCGCGCCACGGGGGATGCCCTCACGCGCCCGTCGCCGTCGCCCGCGCCGTTGTCGCTCGACGGCCGCTCCTTCGTGGCGGTGACGGTCTCCTTCTCGCCCTGGTCGGCCTCCTCGCGCTCGGCGTCCCCCTCTCCCTCAGGAGCTTCATCAGCCTCATCGCCGCCGCCGTCTTCCTCGGAGCCCTCATCGTCCGAGCCCTCGTCTTCATCGGAGCCCTCGGACTCTGTCCCCTGTCCACTGTCCCCTGTCTCACTCGCATCCCCAATACGAGCAATCACCTCACCAATAGCAAGCGTGTCCCCCTCCTCCGCCACGATCTCCACGAGCGTGCCGTCGGTGTCGGACTCGTAGGTCATGTTGGCCTTGTCAGTCTCGATCTCCACGAGCTCCTGGCCGCGCTTGACCTCGTCGCCCTGGGACACGAGCCACTTCAGGATCGTGCCCTCCTCCATCGAATCGGACAGGCGGGGCATCGTTACTTCGCTGGCCATCAGATGTCCCTGAAGGTGGCGATGGCCGCGTGGATCACGTGCTCCTCGTGCGGGAAGGCGGCCTGCTCGAGCGGCTTCGAGTAGGGCATCGGCACGTCGGCGCCGGTCACGCGCTGGATCGGCGCGTCGAGGTAGTCGAACGCCTGCTCCTGGATCAGGGCGGACATGTTCGCGCCCACGCCGCCGTGCGGCCAGCCCTCCTCGACGATCACCGCGCGGTTGGTCTTCTTGACCGACTCGAGGATCGTGTCGAGGTCGAGCGGGCGCAGCGTGCGCGGGTCGATCACCTCGGCCTCGATCTCGTGCTCGTCGGCCAGCGTCTCCGCGGCCTTCAGCGCGGTGATAGCCATGCGCGAGATGCCGATGATCGTCACGTCGTTGCCCTCGCGGCGGATGGCGGCCTCGCCGAAGCGCATCGGCCCGCCGTTCTCGGGTACCTCGCCGCGCTGGCCGTAGAGCGTCTCGTGCTCGATGAAGATGACCGGGTTGTCGTCGCGGATGGCGGTCTTGAGCAGGCCCTTGGCGTCCGCCGGCGTCGAGGGCGTGGCCACCAGCAGGCCGGGCACGTGCAGGTACATCGCCTCGAAGGAGTGCGAGTGGGTGGGACCGAGCTGGTGGCCGCCGCCCTGCGGCATGCGCACGACCAGCGGCACCCTCGCCTGGCCGCCGAACATGTAGTGGATCGAGGCCGCCGAGTTCACGACCTGGTCCATCGCCAGGAGCGCGAAGTTGATGGTCATCATCTCCACCACCGGCCGCAGCCCGATCATCGCGGCGCCCACGCCCATGCCCATGATCGTGTTCTCGGAGATCGGCGTGTCGCGCACGCGCTTCTCGCCGAACTCCTCGAGCAGCCCGGCGGTCACCTTGAAGGCACCCTGGAACACCCCGACGTCCTCGCCGATGATGAAGACCTTCTCGTCGGCCTCCATCTCCTCGCGCAGCGCCTGGTTGAGCGCCTCGCGGTAGCGCATCGTCGGCACTAGTCGGCGCCGCCTTCCTCTTCGGGCTCGTCGCCTGAGGTCTCGCCCTGGCCGGAGGCCGTCTTGCCGGCGTCGTCATCGTCGCGGCGCTTCTTCGCCTTCTTGTCGCCCACCGACGCGTAGGCCGCGCCACTCTCCGCCAGCTGGTGCGGCAGCTCGCCGGCCTCGCGCTCGTCCTCGCCGCGGTGCACCTCGGGCGAGCGCTCGTCCACCGACCACCAGGCCGGGGCGCGATCGCCCTCCAGCACGTAGATGTCGTCGTAGAGCGAGTCGAGGTCGGGGAAGTCGGACTGGTCGGCGAACTTCACGGCCTCGTCGACCGTCGCGATCGCCTCCTCGTCCATCTTCTTGATGTCGTCCTCGGAGAAGATGCCGTCGGCGGTGAGGCGCTTGGTAAGGGTCTCGATCGGGTCGCGCGTGCGCCACTCCTCGACCTCCTCCTTCTCGCGGTACTCCTCGGGGTCTGCCATCGAGTGGCCGCGGTAGCGGTAGGTCACGGCCTCCACGAGCTGCGGCTGGCGCTCCTTGCGCGCCTTCTCGATGGCCTCCGACACCACCTTGTGCACGTCGAGCACGTCCATGCCGTCGCAGCGCATGCCGGGCACGCCGAAGCCCTCGGCCTTCTTCGACAGGTCGGTGACCGCCGAGTGGCGCTCGAGCGCGGTGCCCATGCCGAACTGGTTGTTGACGATCAGCAGCACCATGGGCAGTTCCCAGAGCGCGGCGATGTTCATCGTCTCGCCGAAGGTGCCCTGGTTCGTGGCGCCGTCGCCGGTCATCGACAGGATGATGTCCTCGGTCTCCATGTAGTCACAGGCCAGCGCCACGCCGGCCGACAGCGGCAGCGAGCCGCCCACGATTCCGTAGCCGCCGAGGAAGCGCCGCTCCCAGTCGAACAGGTGCATCGAGCCGCCGCGGCCGCCCGACACGCCGTCCTTCTTGCCGAACAGCTCGGCCATCACCCGCTCGGGCTCGGTGCCGCGCGCGATCGCCTGGCCGTGCTCGCGGTAGGTGGACATCAGGTAGTCGGTCTCGCGCAGCGCCTGGGTGGCGCCGACGATCGTGGCCTCCTCGCCGATGCAGAGGTGGAGGAAGCCGCCGACCTTCGCCTTCGCGTACATCTCGCCCGCGCGCTCCTCGAAGCGGCGGATGAGGACCATCGCCTCGAGCCACTCGCGGGCGACGTCGGGCGCGGGAAGGTCGGTGTCCTTCGCCTTCTTCTGACGCGGCGCGACCTTCTCGGTGGCCATGCGGCCACCTTAGCGCGGGGCCCACGGT
>DAIMGB010000004.1:11830-16594 GCA_036724195.1 Thermoleophilaceae bacterium | reverse complement strand
GGCGGAGATGGTGCGCATGACCTCCTCGGGCACGGAGGCCTCGATGAGCGCCATCCGCCTGGCGCGGGCCGCCACCGGCCGCGACGCCGTGGTCAAGTTCGCCGGCGCCTATCACGGCCACGTGGACGGCCTGCTGGCCGAGGCCGGCTCCGGCCTGGCCACCGCCGGCATCCCGGCCAGCCCCGGCGTGACTGAGGCGCAGGCGGCCGACACGGTGGTGGTGCCCTGGAACGACCGCGACGCGGTGGAGCGCGCGCTCGCCGAGCGGAAGCCGGCGGCGATCATCTGCGAGCCCTATCCGGCGAACATGGGCCTGGTGGCGCCCGCGCCGGGCTTCCTCGAGTTCCTGCGCGAGCAGGCCGACGCCGCGGGCGCCCTGCTGGTGTTCGACGAGGTGATCAGCGGATTCCGGGTCGCGCGTGGCGGCGCCCAGGAGCGCGAGGGCGTGGGCCCCGACCTGACGATCCTCGGGAAGGTGCTCGGCGGGGGCCTGCCCGCGGCCGCCTACGCGGGCTCGCGCGAGCTGATGGAGCGGGTGGCTCCGGCCGGCGACGTGTACCAGGCGGGAACGCTGTCGGGCAATCCGCTCGCAACGGCGGCCGGCCTGGCCACGCTGGAGCTGCTCGACGGCGCCGCGTACGAGCGCCTGGGGCAACTCACGACCCTGCTGGCCGACGGCCTGGAGCGGGCGGTGGCCGACACCGGCGCGCAGGCGAGCGTCGCTCGCGCGCCCGGCCTGGTCACGCTCTTCTTCGCGCCCAACGTGCCCACGGACTACGACGCCGCGCGCGCCTGCGACCTCGACGCGCACGCCTCCTTCTGCCGCGCCATGCTCGACGCCGGCGTCTACCTGCCGCCGTCGCAGTTCGAGGCCTGGTTCCCCTCGCTGGCCCACTCCGAGGGCCACGTCGAGCGCACGGTTGCGGCCGCCCGCGAGGCCCTCGAGGCGCTTTGAGCGTGCTGCGCCAGGTCGCGGAGGCCAGCGGCCCGGCGCTGGCGGCGCACGCCGTGGCCGACCCGGGCCCCGGCCGCTTCGGGGCCCAGCTGGACGACCCGGAGCGGCTGTTCGTGCTCGAGGCGGTCTACGAGGGCTATCTCCTGCACTACGGCACCCCGCGCGCGTTCGCGGGCATGGAGCCCGACCTGGCGCTGCTCGCCGGCGACGCCCTCTATGCCCTCGGCCTCGAGCGCCTGGCCGCAGAAGGCGACCTGGCGGCGGTCGCCGAGCTGTCCGACCTGATCTCGCTTTCGGCGAGAGCGCAGGCGGAGGGCGACCCCGAGCTGGCGGACGCGCTCTGGGACGCCAGCGCCCGGGCGCTGGGCCCTGGCGGAGGGGTGGGCGCGCGCCAGGTTTCGCGCGATAGGCTGCCCGGCGCCTCGTGACGCCCGCAACCATGTTGGCAACGGGCCTCTCCGAGCGGTAAAACCCGTACAGACGCTTCCGGACTCGTGGCCGACTCTCCTCCCAAGAACCCTCAGCGCAAGTCCCGCTACACCGAAGGCCGTGGCATCGCGGGGGCCTTCGAGGGCGAGACCGTCACCCGCCGCCGCCTGATGGAGGGCGGCGCATTGGCGGTCGGCGGCGTGGCCACGATGGCATTCGGCCTGCCCGCGCTCGGCTTCGCGCTGGGGCCGGTGTTCAAGGACACGGTGCCCGAGAAGTGGCAGGACGTGGGTCCTGAGCGCGACTTCAACCCGACGAGCTACGTCCCGCGCGTGATGAACATCACGCCGAACATCGGCGAGGCGGGTAAGACCACGGTGTACGTGCGAAAGGCAAAGCCGAGCGACGTCAGCCCAAGCGACCGCGACCAGCACATCAAGCCGCTGCCGTACGTCGCCATCTCAACGCGCTGCGCCCACCTCGGCTGTCCGGTCCGCTACATCCAGGCTTCGCAGAAGTTCGTCTGCCCGTGTCACGGCGGCATCTACGACGCGCAGGGCAAGGTCGCCGGCGGACCGCCGGTGCGCCCGCTCGACCGCTTCTACACCCGTGTCATCAACGGCCGCGTGCAGGTGGGCGACCGGTTCTCGCTGAACTCCGAGCTGCGCCGCTTCAAGCCGCGCGACCCGTCGAACCACCTCGACGGGCTCTGGCAATACCTCTACCCGTCGAGGCCCACCACATGAAGCTCCCCTCCCCGCCGGTCCCCAAGTTCCTGAAGCCCACGCCGAAGCGGCCCGGCCAGAACGGCAGGAACGGCGCGCCGGGCGCGAACGGCGACAACGGCGCCACGACGACCAAGCCCACGGTCAAGGACCACGCGATCGAGGGCGCCGCCACGGCCGTCGGCTGGCTCGACGAGCGCACGGGCGCCAGCCCCTTCCTGCGCGGCTTCCTCTACCGCAAGGTCCCGAAGGGCACCAACTGGTACTACACGCTCGGCTCGGCCACGATGTTCGCCTTCCTGTCGCAGGCCGTGACCGGCGTGATGCTGGCGATGTACTACGAGCCGGACTCGAGCCGCGCGTACGAGTCGGCGTCGCGCATCACCAACGAGGTCTTCCTCGGCGAGTTCGTGCGCGGCATGCACAAGTGGGGCTCGTCGGTCATGATCATCCTGATCTTCCTGCACATGGGCAGGACCTTCTTCTTCGGCGCCTACAAGTATCCGCGCGAGCTGAACTGGATCATCGGCGTGGTGCTGCTGGTGCTCACGCTGGCCATGGGCCTCACCGGCTACCTGTTGCCGTTCGACCAGCGCTCCTTCTGGGCCACGGTCGTGGCGGTGAACATCAACGCGTCCGGGCCGATTATGGGGCCCTACCTGGCCGACTTCCTACGGGCCGGCGCGGAGTTCGGCCCCACCACGATCCCGCGCTTCTACGCCCTGCACATGTTGGCCATCCCGGGCCTGATCGCCGCGCTGATCGGCGCGCACCTCTACCTCGTCGCCAAGCTCGGCACCACGGCCCCGCCGTGGCTGAAGGCCGAGAAGAAGGATCTCCTGCGAGAGGAGATCTGAGCCGCCTTGGACGCAAAGCAGCGCGAGCGGTACCTGCGCGAGTACTCGATCCTGAAGAACCAGGGGAAGCCGTTCTTCCCCTACGCGATCGCCAAGGACGGCTCGATGGCGCTGATCGTGCTGATCGTGATCATCACGATGTCGATCCTCTTCGGCGCCGAGCTGGGGCCGAAGGCGGACCCCACGACCACCACCTACACGCCGCGGCCGGAGTGGTACTTCTTCTTCCTGTTCGAGCTGCTGCGCGTGGTCAGGCCGCCCGCGATCGTTTTCCTGGCGACGATCGGCATCCCCACGATCTGCCTGACGCTGCTGCTCATGCTGCCGTTCATCGACCGCGGCCCGGAGCGCCACCCGCTGCGGCGCCCGATCGCCACCACGTTCGGCATCGCCACCATCGGGGCGATGACCTACCTGACGATCCTCGGCGCCTTGGCCGGCGCGCCGACGGAGATCGAGCTGGCCACCAAACCCCAGTTCGAGAAGGGCCGCGACGTCCTGGCCTCGTCGGGCTGCCTGGGCTGCCACAAGATCGGGGACAACGGCGGCACGATCGGGCCCAACCTCACGAAGATCGGCGACCGCGTGGGCAAGGACGCGATCTCCCGCACGCTGGTGAACCCCACGAAGCCGATGCCGTCGTACGCGCAGCTGAAGACGCAGAAGCCGCAGGAGTTCAACGAGCTCGTGCGCTACGTCTCGTCGCTGAAGTCGAAAAACTGAGGCCATGAGCGGGGAGGGGCCCCCGCCGGGCACGCTGCCAGAGCCGCAGGTGCGGGCGATGTTCGATCGCATCGCGCGCGTCTACGACCGCATGAACTCGGTGATGACCGCGGGCATGCACCACGGCTGGCGCGAGCGCGCCGCGGACCTGGCGGGCGTGGGCCCTGGCGCGCGTGCCCTCGATGTGGCCACCGGGACCGGCGACCTGGCGATCGAGCTGAAGCGGCGCGTCGGCCCGAGCGGCGAGGTCACCGGCCTCGACTTCTCCGAGCGGATGCTCGAGCTGGCGCGAGAGAAGGCCGGCGACGTGCGCTTCGAGGCGGGCAACGCGCTCGAGCTGCCCTACCCCGACGGGAGCTTCGACGCGGTCACCGTGGGCTTCGGTGCGCGCAACTTCGACGACCTCGCCCGCGGCCTGCGCGAGATGGCGCGCGTGACGCGCCCCGGCGGGCGGGTGGTGGTGCTCGAGATCACCACGCCGCAGCGGCCGCCGCTGTCGTGGTTCTTCCGGCTCTGGTTCGACCACGCCGTGCCCGCGCTCGGGCGGCTGGCCGGCGACCCCGACGCCTACACCTACCTGCCCAGCTCGGTGCGCCGCTTCCCCGGGCCGTCCGAGCTGGCGAGCGAGCTGGCCGCGGCGGGGCTGCGCGACGTGCGCTGGCTGCTCACCGCCGGGGGGATCATCGCCGTGCACGCCGGCACGAGAGGATGAAGGGGGCCCGCGCTCAGCTTGTGCCGGTGCTCGACGCGGGTGGTCCACGGCTGGCCGAGCTGCTCGAGCGCACCGAGGAGCGCCTGGGCGAGGTCGCGCGCGGCCACGGCCCGGGGCTCGCGGCCCACGCGGAGGGCACGCTCTCGGCGGGTGGCAAGCGGCTGCGCCCGACGCTCGTGTTTCTCTGCGCCGACGGCGGCGGCGAGGAGCTGGTGGCGGCGGGGGCGGCCGTGGAGCTGTTGCACATGGCCACGCTGGTGCACGACGATGTGCTGGACGGCGCGACGCTTCGGCGCGGCCGGCCGACCGTGTTCGCGGAAGGAGGCAGGCAGGCGGCCACCGCAACCGGCGACCTGCTGTTCT
>DAIMGB010000004.1:0-11820 GCA_036724195.1 Thermoleophilaceae bacterium | reverse complement strand
CGCCGACGCCGTGCGGGTGCTGTCCACGGCCTCCTCCGCGCTGGCGCGCGGCGAGCTGATGCAGCGGGCCGACGCCTGGGGCGCCGAGGTCACCCCCGAGCGCTACCTGGAGCGCTGCCGGCTGAAGACCGCCAGCCTGTTCGAGGCCTCCTGCCACCTCGGCGCGCTGGCCGGGGGGCCGCCGGAGCTGGCCGTGCCGCTGGGGCGCTTCGGCGAGCGCATCGGCCTGGCCTTCCAGCTGCTCGACGACGTGCTCGACGTGTCTGGTCCCACCGAGCGCACCGGCAAGCCGCGTGGTGCCGACCTGCTGGACGGCACCGTGACCCTCCCGCTCATCCTCGCGCGCGCACAGGACCCTGACCTGCGCGAGCTGGACCTGCGCCTGGCCGTCACGGGCCCGGCCGAAGCCGCGGCGCTGTGCGACCGCATCGCGGCCACCGGCGCGCTGCCGGAGGCGCGGGCACAGGCGCTCACGCACGTGGCGCAGGCGAAGGAGCTGCTGGACGAACTGGAGCTCGGCGAGCCGCGTCACACGGCCCTCGACCTGGTGGCCGACAGCGTGGTGGAGCGCTACGCCTAGCCGGTCGGGCTAGAAGTCTTCGGGGAGGATCGCGCCGGCCGCGAGCGCGCCTGCGAAGCGCTCGATCTCCTCTGCCATGTTGGCGCGCATGAGGCGGCGGTAGTCGCCGGCCAGCAGGTCGGCGCCGCGGTCGAGCTCCTCGTCGAAGGCCTCGACCGTGTCCTGGTTGAAGACGCCTTCGCGGAAGACGTCGCAGTTGGGGCAGTGCAGCAGCACGGTCCAGTTCTCGGTGCCGGACTCTTCCCAGTGGATCGGGTAGACCAGCTCGGAGTCGCAGTCGAGGCACACGTGGAGCTCCTGGTCGGCCTCGGCCGGAGCGTGGCGCTTGGCCGCCTCGGCGACCTCGGCCTCGCCGAACAGGACCACCTCGATGGTCTTGCCGCTCGGCAGAACGACGCGCTTCACGAACTGGGTTTGATCTTCGTGGCCTTCCATTTCCATCACTCAATCCCCGTATCGGCACCCTCCCGGCGAACTTGAACGTGCCAATACACTTCCCCCGCTCGTGGTACTCAGCGACCGCAGCATCCGCAGGGAAATCGAGGCCAAGCGGATCGTCATCGACCCGTTCGACGAGAGCCTCGTGCAGCCGTCGAGCGTGGACGTGCGCGTGGACCGCCGCTTCCGCGTCTTCCACAACGGCCGCTACACGCATATAGACGTGCGCGAGCCCATGGACGACCTCACCGAGCTGGTGGAGCCGCCCGAGGGCGAGCCGTTCATCCTGCACCCCGGCGAGTTCGTGCTGGGCCAGACGCTCGAGCGGGTCACACTGCCCGACGACCTTGTGGCGAGGCTCGAGGGCAAGAGCTCCCTTGGCCGCCTGGGCCTGCTGATCCACTCGACCGCGGGTTTCGTGGACAGCGGCTTCTCGGGCAACCTCACGCTCGAGCTGTCGAACGTGGCGAACCTGCCGATCACGATCTACCACGGCATGCCGATCGGACAGATCTCGTTCATGCGAATGGACTCGCCCGTGGAGCACCCCTACGGCGGCGCCGAGACCGGCAGCAAGTACCAGGGCCAGGACGAGCCCACCCCCAGCCGCTTCTACCTGAACTTCCGGGACTGACGCGGGGCTCCCGCTACCATGCGGACCATGCCCTTCGGCGTGGGACCGCTAGAGATCATCATCGTGCTCGTGGTAGTGCTGCTGGTCTTCGGACCCAAGCGGCTGCCCGATCTCGGGCGCTCGCTGGGCAGCGGGATGCGCGAGTTCAAGGACTCCGTCACCGGCGACAAGCAGGACAAGGACCGGGACGAGTTGCCGGACCGCCCCGAGCCGGCGCCCCGCGAGCAGAATTCCTAACCGGTCCTAGTAGTGCGGCGGGTCAGGCCGATCTCACACGAGGACCGCCTATCGGTGGTCGACCACCTGGGCGAGCTGCGCACCCGCCTGGTCATCGCGGGCCTTGCGTTCGCGGTCGCCTTTGCGCTCACGGGCTGGCAGAACCACCAGGTGCTCGACATCATCAACTCCCCACTGCCGAAGGGCGTGAAGCCGATCACGCTGGGCCCGGCAGAGTCGTTCTACGCCACGATCACCAACTCGGCCTACGCGGCGCTGCTGATCGCCCTGCCGGTGATCCTCTACCAGGTCTACGCCTTCGTCCTGCCGGCCTTCAGCCCCACGGAACGTCGTGTCGCGCTGCCGCTCCTGATGCTGGTGCCGGTGCTGTTCATCGCCGGCGTGGTGTTCTGCTACTTCGTGGTGCTCACCCCGGCGCTCCACTTCCTGCTGAACTTCAACGCCGACCAGTTCAACGTACAGGTGCGCGCGCGTGACTACTACTCGTTCGTGACGCTCCTGATGATCGCCATGGGAGCCGCCTTCCAGGTGCCCATTGTGCTGCTGGCCGCCTGCAAGATTGGGGTAACCACGCCGGAGAAGCTGGCGAAGAACAGGCGCTATGCCCTCCTGGTGATTGCGGTCGTGGCCGCGTTGTTGCCGACGATCGACCCGCTCTCGCTGCTACTCGAGATGCTGCCGATGATCGCGCTCTACGAGTTGAGCATCGTGCTAGCGAAAGTGCTCGGCCGGCCGTCGCAAGAGGTGGCTGACCGAATCGCCTCCGCCGAGGGCCCCAGCTAGCCTTTCGCTCAATGCTCTTCGACCTGAGAGGACGGCGCCGCCGCGCGGTGCAGGCCACCTACCTCACGCTCGCCGTGCTGATGGGCGGCGGGCTCGTGTTCTTCGGCATCGGCGGCAGCGTGTCCGGCGGCCTGCTCGACGCGTTCAAGAGCGGGAACGGCAGCAACAGCAACATCGGCGGGGCGGTGCAGAAGCGCAACGACCAGGACCGGGCCCGGCTGAAGAAGGACCCGACCAACGTGGCGATCCTGGCGGACCTCACCCGCGGCGAGTTCCAGCAGGCCACCGCCCAGATTCCCTCGGGCGGCGCGTCCTACCCCAAGGCGGCCCACGACGAGCTAAGCCGCTCGGGCCAGTACTGGCAGCGCTACCTGAAGGCGAACAAGGGCAAGGTTGACTCCGACCTCGCCCGCGTGGCCCTCCAGGTGTACGACGTGAGCGCGCTCAACAAGCCCAAGGATGCCCAGCAAGCGGCCCAGATCGTGGCCAAGGCCGACAACGACGCGTCGTCATACCTTCGACTCGTGCAGTATTCGACCCTTGCGGGAGACAAGCGTACGGCGGACCTGGCGGCCCAGAAGGCCGTTGACGTCGCGCCGAAGGCGGAGCGCAAGGCAGTGAAGGCACAGGCGAAGCAGTTCCAGAACCCTCAGGCCGTACAGCCGCAGGGGTAGATTCTTCAATAGTCAACATCGAGGGAGAGAATTGAACTTCCACATCCAAGACGAGGCGGTCGACGACACCACGCACGTCATCGAGCTCGGCGGCGAGGTGGATCTCTACACCGCGCCCGAGTTCAAGGAGCGCATGGTGGAGCTGATCGAATCAGGGAAGAAGCAGATCGTCGTGGACCTCTCGAAGGCCACGTTCATCGACTCCACCACCCTTGGCGTCCTCGTGGGCGGCGTGAAGCGGCTGCGTCCCGCGGGCGGCTCGCTGGCACTGGTCTGCACCGACGAGAACATCACGAAGATCTTCGAGATCACCGGGCTCGACCGCGTCTTCCCGATCCACAGCTCGCGCGACGACGCGCTAGCGGCGGTAGCCGCAGCAGCCGACTAGGCGATTCGGCACAGCTAAGATCGCCTCTTCGCCGGGCCGTTAGCTCAACTGGCAGAGCAGGAGACTCTTAATCTCAAGGTTGAAGGTTCGAGTCCTTCACGGCCCATAAGTCGTCGCAGCCGCTGGCTCTCTCAACGCGCGAGTACGGCGAAGGTGATGGTGCGCGGTCGCGAGCGATGCAACGCCCCGGGGGCGCGGGCGGTGAGCTTGGCTTCGTAGCGGCCGGGCTTGAGGGCTCGTCGCCCGATGCGGCCCTGGAACGCGGTCCTGTTGGGTCCCGAGCGGCCGCGGCGGGTGAACGTCCCGGCGCGAACCAGGCGGTTGCAGCGCCGATGGTGCTTGAAACGACGCCTGTCGGGTGAGCAGCGATGTCCAACCTTGCGCCCTGGCAGCACCCGGTAGATCCGAATCGTGACGGCGGCCGGTTCGGAGAGCTTGTAACGGAAAGCGCTGCCGCGCGGAGCCTTCCGCCGCGCCGAGAGCGGGGTCGTCCCGGGGGCGACGCGGAAGCGGCGGTGAGTCATCGAGAGCCGAGACAGGACCGGGTCGGCACGAGGGGCGGTCGATGGGGACGGCTGCTGGCTGCTCCTGTGGCACTGGGCATTGCCCTGGTCAGTGAAGCCGCCGATGTTCTCGGGCACAAATCGCCACTCGTAGCTCGCTGAACTGAGCGTGAGCAGCAGCACGCCGAAGGAGCCCGTGTCGTGGACCTCGCTGTTCGGGCTTGCCGTGCTGATCGGGGTGTGGCTTTTCCCGCCCGTCCCGACGACGAACTCCCGGATGCCGTTTGGATCGCTCTGTCCGCCCGGGCCCTGGGGAGCGAAGCGCTCATAGTTGTGGTCGTGTCCGTTGAGCACTACGTCAGCGTGGTTGTCGTAGAGCGCCTGCCAGAGCGGGCGGGTGGCGAGCTCGTCGGACTGCCCTTTGGTCAGACCTGACGTGAACAGCGGGTGGTGCCAATACGCGAGCGTGCAGGGCGCGGAGTGGCCGGCGAGGTCGGCCCGCAGCCATTGTTCCTGGGGAGCGCCAGCCGCGCAGGAGACATACTCGCAATTGGAGTTGAGCGAGATCAGGTGCCAGTCGCCGAGGTCGTAGGAGTAGTAGCCCCTGCCCGGATCCCCGGCGGCGCCCCCGAAATAGCCGAAGTAGCCGGAAGCCCCGGTCGTGAGGTACTCGTGGTTGCCGACTGCCGGGTGAATCAGCGACTTGAAGTGGCCCCAGGACGAGTCGAAGGCTCCCGCGAACTCGAGGCTCGTTCCTGTGTCGTACTGCTCATCACCCAGCGCAGCAACAGCGCTCGGGCCCAGGGCCTGGACCAGTGCCGCGGTACCGGATTGCTCGCAAGCGCCGCCACTGGGCGCCAAGCCGGGGCGACACGCGATGTCACCGGCCGCGGCCAGCGTCGGAGCGCTTGCCACCGCGGGAGGCGCCAATACTGCAACCAGGCAGCACGCCAACAGGGAGATGTGTCCCACCGACCATCGCATCCCGTCTATCGTGCCTCATCTAGGGCAGGAAGGTTCGAGGCCCTCACGGCCCATCCCTAAAGACCGCTGGACGGATGACCGATGACCAGAGGGCGGGATGTTCCCCTCGCCTTCCCCCTCAAACGATGACCCCTTCAAGGTCGTCTACGACTCGCCGGTTGCGCTGGGCATGGCCCGCGCGAGCGAGAGCGGCGCGGGCCGGTTCGAGGTCGTCAACCAGGCGCTCTGCGGCCTGCTGGGCTACTCCGAGGAGGAGCTTCTCAGCCTCAGCCCTCTGGAGATCACCCATCCCGACGACCGTGAGCTGACCGCCGGCTACCACGAGCAGCTGTTCCGCGGCGAGATCGACTCGTACGACGTCGAGAAGCGGCTGATGACCCCCAGCGGCGAATCGCGCTCGGTCCGGCTCTACGTGTCGCTGATGCGCGACGCCGACGGCCAGCCGACCCACATCGTGGGCCGCATGGTGGACCTCACCGAGCTGAAGCGGTTGCTCTCGGCGCAGGCGTCGATGATCGACAGCGCGCTCGACGCCATCGTCGGAATGGACGGCGAGGGCCTGGTCACCGAGTTCAACCCGGCCGCCGAGCGGATCTTTGGCTACTCCAGGGACGTGGTGCTCGGCAGGCCGCTGGGCGAGCTGATCGTGCCGCCGCGACTGCGCGAGGCGCACCGGCAGGGCTTCGAGCGCGTCCTTGCAGGCGCCGCGCCGCGCCTGCTCGGAGAGCGCACAGAGCTGACGGCGATGCGCGCCGACGGGAGCGAGTTCCCGGTCGAGCTGACGATCAGCCGCACGCAGGAGCAGCCGGTGCTGTTCACCGGCTTCATTCGCGACCTCTCAGAGCGCCGCGACGCGGAGCACGCGCTGGCCGAGAGCGAGAAGCGCTATCGGCGCATCGTCGAGACGACCTCGGAGGGCATCTGGATGCTGGACGCCGACCACCGGACGAGCTTCGTGAACCCGCGCATGGCCGAGATCCTGGGCTACCGCCCGCAGGACATGCTCGGCAAGCACCCGTTCGATTTCACCCACGAGGAGAGCATGGAGGTGGTGCGCGAGGCGCTCGACCGGCGCCGCGAGGGCGTTCGCGAGGCCTACCAGCACCGACTCCGCCACCGCGACGGGCGGGAGGTCTACGCCTTCATGTCGGCCAGCGCGCTGTTCGAAGAGGATGGCTCGTACGGCGGCTCGCTGGCGATGGTCACCGACGTGACCGAGTACGTGCATGCCGAGCGCGAGCGCGAGGAGCTGCAGATGCAGCTGCACCAGTCGCAGCGGCTCGAGACCGTGGGCAAGCTGGCCGGAGGCGTGGCCCACGACTTCAACAACCTGCTCGCGGTGATCCTGAACTACGCGGACTACCTGAAGGAGGAGGTCGCCGACAACTCCGACGCGAAGGAGGGCCTCGAGGAGATCCGCCGCGCGGCCGAGCGCGGCGCCGCGCTCACCGGCCGCCTGCTGGCCTTCAGCCGCCGCGACTCCGGCCGGCCCGAGACGCTCGAGCTGCCGCGCGTGGTGGGCGACGTGCGCCGCCTGCTCGAGCGCACCCTCGGCAAGACCGTCGAGCTCGAGATCAACATGGCCGAGGAGCTGTCGCCGGTCACGGTGGACGTGCACCAGCTCGAGCAGGTGCTGCTGAACCTGGCAATCAACGCGCGCGACGCGATGCCCGACGGCGGCCGCCTGCAGATGAACCTCGGCGACGTCGTGCTGGACGAGGCCGAGGCTCGCCGCCGAACCGAGGCGCTGCCGGGGCGCTACGCGCGCATCGAGGTCACCGACACCGGCACCGGCATGGACCCGGACGTCGCCGACCACGCCTTCGACCCCTTCTTCACCACCAAGCCCGCCGGCGAGGGCACCGGCCTTGGGCTGGCGATGATCTACGGGATCGTGACCAGCGCGGGCGGCCACCTGACGCTCGACTCCGCGCCGGGCGAGGGCACCACCATCGCGGTCCACCTACCCGCCGCGACCAAGAGCGTGGACGAGCCCGTGGAGAACACGATTCCCGTGCCGCCGGTCGCACGCGGCCAGAAGATCCTGGTCGTGGACGACGAGGACGCCGTGCGCAGGATCACCGGGCGCATCCTCACCCGCCATGGCTACGAGGTCGTCGAGGCGGCGGGCGGCGAGGAGGCGCTGGCGATCTACCACGGCATGGACGTCGGGCCGGATCTGGTGCTCACAGACGTCGCGATGCCGCGCGTCTCAGGGATCGAGCTGGCCAGCCGCCTCAACGGCGAGTCGGGCCCCGCGCCGCCCGTGATCTTCATGTCCGGCTACAGCGGCAGGGAGGCCCCGGACAGCGCCGCGCTCGAGAGCGCGGCCGGCTTCCTCCAGAAGCCGTTCGCGGCATCGGCCCTGCTCGGCGAGGTCGGCGACGTGCTCGCCGGCAGCGTGCAGGCGCCGGTCTGATATCAAGGCTGCGTGGCTGACGAGCTCGGTTGTCTGGACGGCGCGATCGCGCCCGCCGCTGAGACCTTCGTGCCGGCGACGGACGAGGGGCTCCTGCGCGGCGACGGCGTGTTCGAGGTCATGCGCGTGTACGAGGGCCGGCCTTTCGCGCTGGCCCAGCACCTCGACCGCATGGAGCGCTCCGCCGAGCGCTCCCGCCTGGGCTGGGACGTGCCGCGCGCAGAGCTCGAGGCCGACGCGGCGGCGCTGCTGGAGGCGCGCGGCGAGGGCTTCGACGGCCTCCTCCGGTTCGTCCTGACGCGCGGTGGCCGGCGGCTGCTGCTCACCGAGCCGATGCCGCCCTCGCCTGAGCGCGTGCGCCTCGGCTTTGTGACCTACTCGCCCACCCGGGTGCTGGACGGCGTGAAGACGCTCTCCTACGGCGCCAACATGCTCGCGTCGCGGTTGGCGCGCGAGCGCGGCTTCGACGAGGCGCTGCTCGTGACGCCCCACGGGCGCGTGCTCGAGGCGCCCACGTCGTCCATCTTCTGGGCCGGCGACGATGGCGTGCTGTGCACCCCTCCGCTCGACGAGCACATACTCGCCTCGATCACGCGCTACCTGGTAATGGAGCTCGTGGAGGTGCGCGAGGCGCCTCTGACCAAGGACGAGGTGCTGGGCGCCCGCGAGGCCTTCCTCTGCTCGACCGCGCGTGAGGCGCAGCCGGTGGCCGCCATCGAGGACCGCGACCTCGGCGAGCCCGGCGAGCGAACGCTCGAGGCGCGAGCGGCGGTGCTCGAGCACATCCGCGGAGCCCTCGGCTAGCGCTCGCCCTTGTCCCGCGGCCTGCCGCTCACCTGGTGGTTCACGTACCAGACCACGTGCTTGACGGCCTCGGCGGCGATTGACACCGCGCCGACGGCGCCGCCGATCAGCTTTCGGCCCATGAGCACATGAGGATAGTCACGGTCATCGGGAACCGCCCGCAGTTCGTGAAGGCCGCGGCCGTGTCAAGCCTGCTGCGCGAGCGCCACGACGAGCTGCTCGTGCACACCGGCCAGCACTACGACGACGAGCTATCGCGGATCTTCTTCGAGGAGCTCGGCGTGCCGGCGCCGGACCGCGAGCTTGGCGCCGGCGGCGGCTCCGCCGCCGAGCAGACGGCGCGCATGCTGGCCGGACTCGAGCCGCTGCTGGCCGAGCTGGCCCCCGGGCTCGTGCTGGTGTACGGGGACACGAACTCCACGCTCGCGGGCGCGCTGGCGGCCGCCCAGGCCCATATCCCCGTCGGGCACGTCGAGGCGGGCATGCGCTCCTTCGACCGCGCGATGCCCGAGGAGCTGAACCGCGTGCTCACAGACCACGCCGCCGACCTGCTGCTGTGCTCCACCGAGACCGCGATGGCGAACCTCGCGCGCGAGGGCCTGCGCGAGCGCGCCCACCTCGTCGGGGACGTGATGGCCGACGTGTCCCTGGCCTTCCGCGACATCGCGGCCGAGCGCTCGCGGATCCTGGCCGAGCGCGGCCTCGAGCCGGGCGGCTATCTGGCCGTGACCGCCCACCGGGCCGGCAACGTGGACGACCCCGATCGGCTGCGCCTGCTGGTGGAGCTGCTGGAGTCGCTGCCGGGCCGCGTGGTGCTGCCGCTCCACCCGCGCACCCGCGCGCGGCTAGAGGGCGCCGGGCTGCTGGAGCGGCTCGAGCGAGCCGAGGGCCTCGACCTGGCGCCGCCCGTCGGCTACCTCGACTTCCTCGAGCTGGTGCGCAACGCCCGCACCGTGCTCACCGACTCCGGCGGTGTGCAGAAGGAGGCCTACCTGCTGGGCGTGCCGTGCGTGACGCTGCGCGACACCACCGAGTGGGTGGAGACCGTCGAGGCGGGCTGGAACGTGCTGGTGGACCTGGACCGCGAGGCCGCTCTGGCAGCCCTCGAGCGCGAGCCGCCCGCCGAGCGGCCCGAGCTGTACGGCGGCGGGCACGCCGCCGAGCGCGTTTGCGACGTGCTCTCCGCCTACACTCAGCACCCATGAAGGTCGGCATCATCGGCCTCGGCTACGTGGGGCTGCCGCTCGCCGTTGCCTTCTGCGAGGCGGGCCACCAGGTGGTCGGGGTAGACACGGACTCCCGAATGGTGGACGCCCTCAGGGGCTCGCGCTCGCACATCGAGGACGTTCCCGACGAGCGCCTGGCGGGAATCGCGGACTCCTTCCACCCGACCACGCGCTACGCGGAGCTGGCCACCGTCGACGCCGTGGTCATCGCCGTTCCCACCCCGCTCACCCGCAACCGCGAGCCCGACCTGGGGCCGCTGTCGGCCGCCGGCACGGCGCTGGCCGGGGTGATCCAGGCGGGTCAGCTCGTGGTGCTGGAGTCCACCACCTATCCGGGCACCACGCGCGAGCGGCTGGTGCCGATGCTCGAGGAGTCGGGCCTGGCCGCCGGCCGCGACTTCTTCGTGGCGTTCTCGCCCGAGCGCATCGACCCCGGGCGCACCGACTTCATCCTGCGGACCACGCCGAAGGTCATCGGCGGGCTCACACCCGAGTGCCTGCGCCGTGCCACGGAGCTGTACGACTCGGTCTGCGACGAGATCGTGACCGTGTCCACCCCGGAGTCCGCCGAGCTCACCAAGCTGCTCGAGAACGTCTTTCGTTCGGTGAACATCGCGCTCGTGAACGAGCTGGCGATCCTCTGCGACCGGATGGAGATCGACATCTGGGAGGTGGTCGACGCGGCGGCCACCAAGCCTTACGGCTTCATGTCCTTCAAGCCGGGGCCGGGCATGGGTGGGCACTGCCTGCCGGTGGACCCCTTCTACCTGGCCTGGCGGGCACGCGAGTTCGATGCGCAGACGGAGTTCATCGAGCTGGCCGGTGAGGTCAACCAGCGCATGCCCTACTTCTGCGTGGAGAAGATCGGCCGCGCGCTGAACGACCACACGAAGCCGATCAAGGGCTCGCGCGTGGCGATCGTCGGCGTGTCCTACAAGCCCGGCGTCGGCGACCTGCGCGAGTCGCCCGCCCTGCGGATCATGCGGCTGCTGCGCGAGCAGGGCGCGCAGGTGGCCTACCACGACGACTTCGTGCCCGAGCTGCCCGACTTCGGCCTGAAGGGCGAGACGCTCGAGGGCGCGCTCGACGGCGCCGACTGCGTCGTGATCGTGACCGCGCATCCCGGGCTCGACCTCGAGCGCATCGTGCGCGACGCTCCGCTCGTAGTTGACTTCCGCGGCGTCACGCGCGGCATCGAGGCCTCGAACCTAGTCCGTCTGTGACCCGCATCGGAGTCGTCGGCCTCGGCTACTGGGGGCCGAACCTGGCGCGCAACTTCGACCGCCTGCCCGAGGCCAAGCTGACCTGGCTCTGCGACGCCTCGGAGGAAGCCCGCGCGCGCTGGGGAGAGCAGTTCCCCGAGGCGAGGGTGACGAGCGAGCTGGACGACCTGCTGGCCGACGGCGAGCTCGACGCCGTGGCGGTGGCCACGCACGTGCCCAGCCACGCCGAGCTGGCCCAGCGGGTGCTGCGGGCCGGCAAGCACTGCTTCGTGGAGAAGCCGCTGGCGCAGTCGGTCGCGGAGGCCGAGGCCGTGGTGGAGGCGGCGCGCGCGGCCGGCAAGGTCCTGATGGTGGGCCACCTGCTCGAGTACCACCCCGGTGTGGAGCGCCTGCGGGAGCTGATCGACGAGGGCGAGCTGGGCGACGTGCGCTACGTGTACTCGAACCGCCTCAACCTCGGCAAGCTGCGCTCGGACGAGAACGCGCTGTGGTCGCTCGGCGCGCACGACGTGTCGGTGCTTCTGCGCCTGGCTGGCGAGGAGCCCTACGAGTGCCGCGCGGTGGGCGAGAGCTACGTGAACGAGGGGGTCGAGGACGTCGTGTTCGGCTACCTGCGCTTCCCCTCCGGCCTGGCTGCCCACATGCACCTGTCCTGGCTCGACCCGCACAAGGAGCGGCGCTTCACCGTGGTGGGCTCGCGGCGGATGGCCACCTTCGACGACATCGAGCTGGAGCGCAAGGTGACCGTGTACGACAAGGGCTTCGACGAGGACTACTCCTCCTACGGCGAGTACATCGCGCGCTCGGGCGACTCCCACAGCTACCGGATCCCGAACGAGGAGCCGCTGCGGATCGAGTGCCGCCACTTCCTGGAGCGGATCGCCGACGGCGGCGAGCCGCGCTCGGGCGGCGAGAGCGGGCTGCGCG
>DAIMGB010000003.1:17949-18966 GCA_036724195.1 Thermoleophilaceae bacterium | reverse complement strand
CCCGCCAGGCGATCCAGGGGCGTCTGTCGCCGACGAGCTCGCCCACCCACGGGCGCGCGGGGTCGCCGTCGAACGCGCTCGAGGCCCGGAAGGCGCCCTGGTCGCCGAACCGCCCCGAGGACGTGGCACTTACCGCGCCGTGGTAGCCGGCCCACCGGTCGAGCAGTGCATCGGCGGCTTGCGGCGACACCGAGAGCCACGCGTCGGCTCGCCAGCGCCGTGCGGCCGGCGGCGACAGCAGGCGCCGCAACCCGGTCTCCGCGTCGCCGCGGTTGCGGACGGACTGCAGCTGCCACGGTCCGTGCGCCTTGGACCGGTGAAGCGGCCCGTCGCCCGTGGTGCGCGAGAGCAAGTAGGTCAGGTTGCTGTGGCGCAGGTCGCCGCCGGCCAGCGCCCGCTCGGCGTCGACCGGCGTCCGCAGCGACTCGCTGACCTGCAGGCCGGGCAGCCGGACCTCGGCGATGCCCCCGGCTCCGCCGTTGAGGTGGGCTGGGATCTTCAGGCGCGCGATGCCGATGCGCAGCCGATCGGCGTCGTGGAGCCCGATCGTCAGGCGGTTGACGCCGGGGTGGACGACGTAGACGCGGCCCGCCACGGCGACGGCCTGGACGACTCCCCGGCTGTCGTCGGAGGGCACCAGGTCGATCCACGGGACGTCGCGGCGAACCAGGAAGCCGATCTCGAGATAGCGACGGGGCGGGTCCAACGCCCGGTCGGCGATCCACGCGGTCCGGAGGTCGCCGTCGAATGCGGCATAGGGACGATGCTCTGGGAACAGTGAGAGCGCGGGGGAGTACGGCGCGCGGATGTAGCGTGCGCCCTGCAGTACCGCGATGGTCTGGGCGTCGGTGCCACGGTCGGCGAACGGGTTCAGGACGGCCGCGTCCGCGGAGATCGGATCGCCCGGCGCCAGTGTCGGCCCCAGGCTCTGCATCGGGCGCGAGTTGGCGAACACGCGCAGGCGGTTGGTATCGGTCACGACGACAGCTCTATCACCTTCCCCGGCGGGCGTGCACT
>DAIMGB010000003.1:13331-17939 GCA_036724195.1 Thermoleophilaceae bacterium | reverse complement strand
GTTGGTATCGGTCACGACGATGTCCGCGCCCCGTTCGGCGTTCGCGCGCAGGTCGGCGGCGGCGAGGTCGGCGGAGTAGCGGATCGGCGTGTCTGAGGGCAGCGCGCCGAAGGCGGCGAGCGTGGCGAGCCCCTCGGCGGAGCCGTCGACGATGGTCTCCGGCCCGGCCGGCTCGACGCGCACGAGCCCGCGGGCCTGCGGCAGGTCGTAGCGGCGGACCTGGGGAAGCCTCACCGGCCCCGAGAGGCGGTCCGGCGGCGCCGGGAACTTCGTCAGCGGGCCGTAGGCATCTTCGGGCCGGCCGAGGCCCTGCCCGGCCAGGGCCAGGGCGGCCCGCACCGGGTCGGGGCCGCCACTGCGCAGCCGGTCGTCGTCGGTCGCGGTCACGACCGCTCGCACGCCGAGCAGCCCGAGCAGCGGGCGCAGCTCGCCGGGGTACAGGCGCTCCTGCTCGACGAGCCGGTCCGTGGTCCACAGCAGGTCGGTGGCGTGAAGGTCTGAGTACGGGACGATCGCCCGCATCGCCACGGGGCGGTGCGTGAGCACCGGCAGGATGGGGTCGCCGACGCCGCCCCAGCGGTAGAAGCCGAACAGCTGGCCGGGGAGCACCATGGCGCGGCTGTTGGGAGCCAGGCTGCGGTCCAGGCCGGCAGCGGCCTGGCTCCAGGCGGCGGGGACGCCATCGGTGGTCAGCCCCACCCCGTCGCCGCTGGTAAGCGGGAGCGCTGCGACGGCCAGCAGCGCGGCCAGGGTCACGCCCAGAGCGGCCCGGGCAGGGCCGCCGCGCAGCCGCTCCCACGCCGCCGCGGCGCCGGCGCCGAGCAGCAGGGCCAGCCCCAGCGCGATGAGCGGGGCGGCCTTCTGCGAGGTGCGCAGGAACTGGACCGCGCTGACGTGGTTGTAGGTGAAGGTCAGGCCCTTGCGAAACCACGTGCCCTGCGGGAACCCCGCGCCGGCGATCAGGACCCCCGCGATCACGAGCAGCGCGGCGAAGGGCCCGTAGCGCCACCGCCGGGTCCAGACGAAGCCTGCGACCCCGGCGGCGGGCACGAGCAGGGAGGCCATGACCACCGGCCGGGAAAACAGCATGACCGGGCTGGTCTCGAGCAGCGGGACCGGTCGCCCGGCCAGCCCGATGCCCGTGTAGCTGATCCAGTAGGCCATCAGCCGCAGCGATTCGCTGGCGCTCGTCGTGCCCCAGATCGTGCCCGGCTGCTCGATGAAGCGCAGGAAGTCCAGGCCGTAGAGGCTCTGCGCCAACACGGGCCCGAGCCACCACAGCGACGCGGCGACGCCCAGGACGGCGGCGCGCCAGGCGAACGACCAGGCGGCGCCCCAGGGCACGGTGCGCGTGAACGGCTCGTAGAGCAGCAACAATGAGGGCCCGACGAGCACCCAGGCCAAGACCGCCGCGTTGACCCCGCCGCACGAGGCGGCCACGAGCAGGGCGATCGCCGCCGGCCACCACCAGCCGCGCGGCGATCGCAGCCCGCGGTGCACGCACAGCAGCATCCACGGCAGCAGCGCGTAGCCGACCAGGGTTACGCTGGCCCGGTTGGCGAGCACGACGACGTACGGATTGAGCACGAGCAGGCCGCCCGCGACGAGATGGGCCACCCCCCGCGGCCGCGGCAGCAGCGCATCCAGAAGCCGCACCGCTCCCCAGGCGCCGGCGGCGAGCACCGTCCCGAGCCACAGCCGGTGGACGATCCAGTCGGGCAGCCCGGCGAGGTGCCCGGCGTCGAACCAGGGCCCCATCGGGAACAGATAGCCGCTGTACTGGCCTCCCTGGACGTGCCCGAGGTCGGTGGTCGGGCTCCAGACCGACGCGACGTCGGCGAGGAACCGGGCCGGGTTCACGTGAAGGTTGACCTTCGTGTCGAAGCTGAGCCGGCCGGGCTTCTGCCAAAGGGCGACGGCATAGGCCAGGACCGCCACGGCGACGGACACGGCTCGGTCGCGGCGGCGGGACGACATTCGCCCGCAGGGTATGCACTCCCGCGGCCCGTACGCTTGCGCGTCCCATGACCCTCCGCCTCCTCACCGGAGCCCGCGCCATCCTGTTCATGGGGCCCGTCGCGATCGCTTTCTTCTCCGGCGGCTTCCCCGCCGAGCCGCGCAACTGGGCCGGCCTGGTGGCGTGGCTGATCGTCGCCCTGGTGGCGGCGGCCGGCCCGTCACCGATGCCGCGGTCGCGAGGCGCCCGGCTGGCCATTGCCGGGATCGTCGGCCTCGCCGCCTGGACGCTGTTGTCCGTGCTCTGGGCGCCCCTGGCCGGCCCCGCCTATCACGACGCCGAACGGGTCTGGCTCTACGCCGGTGCCCTGATCGCGGCGGCTGCCCTACTGCGCAACCGGGCGGGCCTGCGCATGGTCGAGCCGGCGGTGGCGGGAGGCGCGCTGATCGTCGTCGGCTACGGGTTGTCGGAGCGGCTGGCCCCATGGCTCCTGCACTTCACCGCGAGCCACACGGCGTTCGGCCGGCTCGAGCAGCCGCTGACCTACTGGAACGCGATGGGCCTGGTGGCGGCATTGGGGCTGGTCATAGCCCTGCGCCTCGCCGGCGATTCGACCCGCCGCGGGTTGCTGCGGATCGCCGCGGCGGCCGCCTGCGCTCCGCTGGGCATGGGCCTCTACGTGACGTTCTCGCGTGGCGCGCTGTTCGCCTACGCGGCCGGGGTCGTGGTCCTCGTGGTGGCAGCCCCGTGGCACAGCCAGCTGCGCAGCATCGTCGTCGGCGTCCTCGCCTCGGTCGCCGGCGCGATCGCCGCGGCGCCGTTCCGGGGCGTGTCGCACCTCGCCGGCTCGTACAGCAGCCGGGTCACCGACGGCACGATTGCGCTCGTGCTGGTCGCCGCCGTCGCGCTGGCCGCAGCGGCGGCACAGCGGCGGCTGCTGGTCAGGGAGCGAAGCCGGGCGGGAACGCACGGCCGCCTGCGGCTGCCCAAGGACGCGCCGCTGATCGCCCTCGGCGTGGTGCTGATGGCGCTCGCCGCGTTCGTCGCGGTGGGCAGCCGCGAGCGCAACTCGGTGACGGCGAGCGCCCACGGCGCGTCGCGGCTGACAACCCTGGAGAGCAATCGCTACCAGTACTGGAAGGTGGCGACCGGCGCCTTCGCCGACCATCCGCTGATCGGCCTCGGCGCCAGTGGCTTCGCGGTCCGCTGGCTGCACGACCGCCCGTTCGCCGAGGGGGCCCATGACGCTCACTCGCTCTACGTGGAGACGGCGGCCGAGCTGGGCCTCGTGGGGCTGGCGCTGCTCGCGTGCCTCATCGTTGGCACAGTGCTCGCGGCGCGCGATGCGCACCGGCTCGCCTCCGGCCTGGCGGCGGGCCCGATCGCGGGACTCGTCGCCTGGGCGGCGCACGCCGCCGTCGACTGGGACTGGGAGATGCCGGCGGCCACGCTGCCCGCTCTGCTGCTCGCCGGCGTCCTGCTGGCCCTGGCGGACCTGCGGGCCCGGTTCTCCGGAGCATGATGGCCGGTCCCGCGGGCCAGTACGCGATCCCGCCGATCGGCCGCCGGCTGCGCGAGGAGGCCCGGACGAGGGGGTGGTCGGCCGTCATGGGGGCTCTGGCGGGATGGGGCCTCCACTACGCGGCGGGGCTGATGGCCTCGGCGTTCGGCGGGACGCGCGCGACGTTCGAGCTCGGCGGACGCCGCTACCGCTACCTCGTCCACCGCTACAACTTCACCTGGATGCACGAGCGGGCCGTCGAGGTCCCCGTGGCCCAGGCCGTCCTCGTCGAGCACGCCGCGCGCGGCGGCCGGGTCCTCGAAGTCGGCCACGTCCTGGGCCATTACGGAGCGATCGAGCACGAGGTCGTCGACAAGTACGAGCGCGACCCGCGCGTCCGCAACATCGACGTGCTCGACCTCGAGCCGGCGCGCCGCTACGACCTGGTGGTGTCGTTATCCACGATGGAGCACGTCGGGATCGACGATGAGCCCCGCGACCCGGCGCGGGCCGTCGCGGCGGTCGAGCGCCTGCGGTCCCTCGTGGCTGACGGAGGGACGCTGCTCGTGACCGTGCCGGTCGGCTACAACCGCCCGCTCGTCGAGGCCATCAGGGAGGGTCAGGGGCGCTTCGACGAGGTGCGTGCGCTCGTGCGCCAGGGCAGCCGCATGCGCTGGCGCGAGGTCGCGCCGGAGGAGGTCTGGGACCTGCCGTACGACCGCCTGCTGTACCGGGCACGCGCGATCCTCGTGTGCAGCTTCAGCCCGTAGCCCAGCAGCGCGAGCCAGCCGAGCAGCGCCAGCAGCGAGACGATCCACCCGATGCGCCAGCTCGCCGGGGCGTAGCGCATGTCGACCGTGTGCGTCCCGGGCTCGATCCGCACGCCGCGCATGAAGTAGTCGACTCGCTCGATCGTCGCGGGCCGGCCGTCGATGGTGGCGTGCCATCCGGGAAACCACGTGTCGTCGAGCACGACCACCGCGGGCGTGGCCGAGCGCGCCCTGATCACGACGCGCTCGTTCCCGTAGTGGGTGATCCGCGCCCGGCCGACGGGGAACGCGGGGGGCTGGGAGGGCAATCCGGCGATCGGCCGTTCGGCGATGGCCTGCCGGTGTGGGTCGAAGCGCTCGTCGGTCACCGCGTCCAGCGC
>DAIMGB010000003.1:3596-13321 GCA_036724195.1 Thermoleophilaceae bacterium | reverse complement strand
CGTGATACGGCCCTGGTCGCCCGACAACCGCTCGGCAGCGCGCGCCGGTTGGCGTAGATCCGCGCGTCGGGCCCGTGGTAGACGAGCCGTAGCCCTGGTCCGTGCAGCGGCGGGTCGTGCGGCGGCTGGAGGATCCGCGTGACCCCGAACAGATCCAGCGCCTGCAGCGACACGGAGTCGATCGGCGACAGCAGCGCCGGGGCGGCGAATCCCGGAATCCGGTCGACGCTGTTCTTCCACAGCGTCAGGTAGCGGTCCTCGACCGGGTAGTCGTAGCCGCGCGCGTCGTAGAGGCCGAACTCCATCGCAATGTTCGGCCACAGCGGGATGGCACCGAAGGACGACGTCGCGGTGAACCGCGCCGGCGCCTGCGCCTGCAGCGCGCGCAGCGCCGGCGTGACCGGGATGCGCACGTTGGCGCTGGGCACCGCCGGGTTCTCGCCCATCCCGGCCCGGAAGAGGTCGGCGGCCACCAGCAGCACCGCAAGGCCGGCGAACGCCGTGGCCCCCAGCCGGCCCCGCCAGCGCAGCGCGATGAGCGCCGCCCCGCCGAGGATGAACGGCAGCCACTCCAGCACGCTGGCCAAGCGCACGATGTCGCTGCCGTTGAGCTGGCTGGAGGGCGGCATGTCGGAGAAGCCCCACGCCACGCGCAGCGCGTCGCCGAGGATGTCGGTGCGCAGCACGCCCTTGGCGGCGACGAGCGTGACCGGGAACGCCACCAGCGCGACCGCCAGGGCGGCGAGGAGCCACCGCGGCACCCGCCGGGCCAGCACTGGCCCGCGCTCGACCAGCTCATCGAGGCCCCACCCGGCCAGCAGGGCAAGTCCGAACAGGTAGACGATGATCAGCCGGGTGTTGTGGGCGGTTCCGAATCCCGGCAGAAGGCGGACGGCGTCGGCGATCGGCGTGAGCCCGACGACGACCGCCATCGACACCAGCGCGACCACCGCGAAGAACACCAGCTCGACGCGAGGCCGCAGCAGGATCGCGGCGAGCGCGAGCAGCAGCGGCAGCGCGCCGGCGTAGTTGGCGCGGACGATCAGGAAGCCTCCGGCGACCGTCGGCTGGGTGGGGCGCCCGTAGTAGTCCGACAGGAGGACCGTGATCAGGAAGCGGCTCGGCATGACCACCGGTGGCCGTGAGGCGCGCTCGTGGAGGTCGGCGGAGTGCGCCAGCAGCTCGATGAGCGGCACGATCGCAATCGCCGCCAGCGCAGTGCCGAGCAGCAGCGCCCCGGCCGCCGCTCCGAGTGCCACCAGCACGCCGCGGCGGTCGCCGGTGGCGCGCCAGCGCCCGACCAGGCGCAGGACCAGCCACCCCGCGGCCAGGGCGAGCGCGTGGAAGGTCGACTCGGGATGGCCGCCCACGTACGCGAGCGCCGTGACGCCCGAGAGCGCGGCGACGTTGAGCGGCCCGGGCGCCCGGGCCAGCCGGTCGGTGGTCAGCAGGAGCCAGGGGATCCACGTCCAGACACTGGCCAGTGGCCAGGGCAGCCAGGCGATCATGAACATCCCGTAGGCGAACACCACCCCCGCCAGGAGCGCTCCGCCGAAGCGCATCCGCAGGGCCGACCGCGCGAACAGGTACGTGCCGAACGCCGCGACGAACAGCTTGAGGATGTCGGCGATCACGAACGACCGGTCGACTCCCAGCACGTAGGACGGCACGCTGTAGGGCGAGAACACCGCCGACTGGCCATTGGCCTCAAACGGCCGGCCGCCCATGATGTGCGGGTTCCACAGCGGGACGTCGGGCAGGGCGGCGCGCGTGTAGCGCAGGAACGGCTCGAACTGCGTTGCTGAGTCGACCAGCTCGTGGTTGGTCCCGTTGTCGGGGATCGCCGCCGGCCGCTGGGAGGCGAACGGGGCCATCGCCCAGAGGTAGTCCGAGCTCGACATCGTGCGCCCGGGCAGGAGGCCCTGGCCCAGGAAGATCATGGCCAGCAGGAGGTAGATGCCGGCGGCGCTGACCGTCTGGTGGCGCTTCACGGGGCCGGGACGGGGGGCGCGAGCCGGAGCACCTCGACGCGGGCGCGCGCGGCGCCGGCCGGGTCATGACCGCGCAGCGTCCCGGCGAGCAGCGCCCAGGCCTCGATGTCCTGGGGCTCGCGGGCGACGACGTCGTCGAGGATCGCGGCCGCCGTCCGGCGGTCCCGGCGGTGCAGGGCGATCTCGGCGCGCAGCACGTCGATGTGCGCGTCGGGGTTCAGCGTGCCCGCTCGGTCGATGGCGCGTTGGGCGGCGGCGATCTGCTCCGGCGCCAGCAGCTTGAAGTTGTCGGCGATCCCCGCTGCGACCTGCTCCTGGTGGGCTTGCCGGACCCCGAGGCCGAACCAGGCCGCAACGATCAGTGCGACGACAGCCATGGCGAGACGGGCTGGATGCACGGCCGCATGATGTCAGGATGGCGCGCATGGGCTCAGGGTTGCGCTTCCCGCTGGTGAACTCCCTGCGGGCGCTGGCGGCACTGAGCGTGGTCGCGTTCCACGCAGTCGGCTACTTCGCCGCCGGGTTCTCCAAGGATGCCGCGCTGCGGCCGTTCCTGGCCCGCCTCGACGTGGGGGTCGTGATCTTCCTGGCGATCTCCGGCTTCTTGCTCTACCGCCCTTACGCGCGCGCTGCGCTGCACGGCGAGCCGCCGCCCGACGCGCGTGGCTACGCCTGGCGGCGGTTCCTGCGCATCGTGCCCGCCTACTGGGTTGCGCTGCTCGTCGCCGCCCTGGTCCTGTCGCTGCACGGCGTGTTCTCGGCCCACGGGCTGCTCGTGTACTTCGGCTTCGGCCAGATCTATCGCACGGGCACGATCGGCGGCGGCATCCCTCCGGCCTGGACGCTCGGCCTCGAGGTGACGTTCTACGCGATGCTGCCGCTCTACGCGTCGCTGGTGCGCCGGTTGCGGGTCGAACTGGCCGGCGTGCTGGTCCTCCTGCTCGGCAGCATGGCCTACAAGGCGGCGCTGTTCGCCACCGGGGTGGTGGCCCACCCGTCGCTGGCCCCGCAGCCGGCGCTGGTCATCCTGCCGGGCTATCTCGACGAGTTCGCGCTGGGCATGGCGCTCGCGGTGCTGAGCGTCCGTCTGGAGGGCCGGTCGCTGCCACGGGCCTTGGCGCTCGTCGAGCGGCGGCCCGGGATCGCCTGGCTGGCCGCGGCCGCGGCCTTCGCGGTCGCGAGCCTGGGCATCGGCCTGACGGGTGACCCGTCCCAGCGCTACAGCGCCGCGCAGTACCTGGCGCGGGAGGCCCTCTACGGGATCGTCGCGGTGGGGCTCATGCTGCCCGCGGTCTTCGGCCATGAGCGCCGCGGCGGCGTCCGGCGCTTCATGGCGCTCCCCGTGATGGTCTGGCTCGGCGCCATCTCCTACGGGATCTACCTGTGGCACTGGCCGGTGCTGCTCGAGCTCGACAAGTGGGGGCTTGCCTCGGTCACCGCCGTGCATCCCTACCTGCGCTGGGGCGGCGCGGCCCTGGTCCTCTCGGTTGCCATAGGGGCCCTGAGCTACTACCTCGTCGAGCGCCCGGCGCTGTCGCTCAAGCGCCTGGTTCCGGCCGCCGCGCGCATGCGCGGCGAGCCGATCGCGCCATAAGGTGCCCGCGATGACGTCCCCGCCGGAGCCGATCCTGTCGGTCGTGGTTCCCGTCCTCGACGAGGAGGACGGGCTGGCCGAGCTGCACCGGCGGCTCACCGAGGCGCTGGCCGGCATCGACGGCGTGGAGGTGGTCTTCGTCGACGACGGCTCGACCGATGGCTCGCGCGAGCTCATCGAGCGCTTGGGCGCCTCGAGCCCGCTGGCGGTCACGCTCGTGGCGCTCTCGCGCAACTTCGGGATGGAGATCGCGATGTCGGCCGGCCTCGACCACGCGAAGGGCCGCTACGTCGCGCTGGTGCACGCCGACCTGCAGGACCCGCCCGAGCTGCTCCCCGACATGCTGGCGGCAGCCCGCCAGGGCGCCGATGTCGTCTACGCACGCCGGATCGGTCGCGAGGAGAGCGCGGTCAAGCGCCTGCTCGCCACCGCGTTCTACGGCCTGATGCACCGCTTCGCCCGGGTGCCCTACCAGGGCCAGGCGGGCGACTTTCGGCTGATGTCGCGCCGGGTGGTCGAAGCGGTCGGTCGGATGCCCGAGCGGCGCCGCTTCCTGCGCGGGATGGTCGCCTGGGTCGGCTACGAGCAGGTGCCCATCGAGTACCACCGGGCCGGCCGCTACGCCGGGCGAGGAGCCTCCTACCGGCAGCTGATGGGCCTGGCGCTCGAGGCGCTGACTGCCTTCTCGGACGTCCCGCTGAAGCTCGCCACCCTCGCCGGAATCGCCATCGCCGCGCTCAGCTCCGCCGGCGCGCTCGTCATCCTCGTGCTGACCCTGGCGGGTGCGCTGGCTACCAGCGGCTGGGTCTGGGTCCTGGCCGCCGTGCTGTTCCTCTCCGGAGTCCAGCTCATTACCGTCGGCATCGTGGGCCGCTACCTCGCCCGCGTGCACGAGGAGGTCCTGGACCGCCCGCTCTACGTCGTCGACGAGGTCAAGGCCTTCTTCTAGACCGTCGCCGAGCGCGGCCGGGCGCGCAGGCCGAGGGAGAGCACCTCGGATGCGGCGACGCACTGAAGGCCGAACACCACCGCCGCGAACGACAGGATGCTGACTCCGCCGGCCACGAGCAGCTGCCGGGCCAGCTGTTCCCGTTCTACCGCTGGGGCGGCACGATCGAAAGGCTGGCCGGTGCGCCGCGCTCTTGCGATCGGCGGCTTCGTGTTCGCCCTCGGGCTCGCGCTGGTGTGGACGCTGGGGGAGGTCAGGTCGCGACGGGCGCGACCATCATCTTCCCTCGAGCGCGCAGACCCAGCGTGACGACGCCGAGGGCCACCGCGCACTGCACGCCGAGCACCACGGTCGCATAGCCCAGCAGCGAGTAGTGGCCGGCGATCAGCGCGATCGGCTCCAGCACGGCGACGAGCCCCAGGACCCACATGAAGCTCACGCGCCCGAGCGCCAGCATGTACTGAACGGTCAGGTACGCCACGGCGAGCAGCGTCATCGCGATGCCGAGCAGGATCAGCGCGCCGGACGCCTGCGTGAGCTTCGGGCCGAACGCGACCTTCAGCAGCACGTGCGGCACCGCGGCGAAGATCAGGAGCGCCGGTGTCGCCACCACCGCGAGGACGCCGTACGCGCGGAAGAGCACCGGGATCGGGTTGAGGCCGGCCGCTGCGCGGCGCGTCGCCTCCGGCAGGAGGTGCAGCGCGATCCCGATCGCGACCCAGACGACGGCCTTGGCCGCGACCGCGGCGACGGCGTACGAGCCCGCCGCGTCTCCGCCCACGCGGTGCTTGACCACGATGACGTCGATGTTCTGCAAGACCGCGAGCAGCGCCAGCCCGACGATCGGCGCCCAGGCGCCCCCGAGCAGCGAACGCAGGGTCCGGTTGCCGTGCACCGCGCCACGCAGCAGCTCGCGAAACGAGGCGACGCCGCCCGCTCCCGCGTGCACGCGGCGGTTGAGCAGCACGCCCAGCACGATCGCCGTCACCGCCAGCTCGAGCGGCGTGCCGAGAAACGCTCCGGTCACGCCGAGCCCGGCGCCGTACAGCGCCAGCCCGCCGGCCAACCGACCGAAGCCCTCGCCGATGAGACTCCAACCGACCGGCGCGTAGTCGTGCAGCCCCTGGAAGATGCCTCGCTGGAGCGAGAGCAGCAGCCACAGCACCCCGGTCACCGGGATGGCGGCAGCCGCCCACGGTTGCTCGGGCGTGCCCACGACCGAAGCGATCGGGTCGCGCAGCACCACGCCGAGGGCCGCCATGGCGACCGCCGCGACGAGCAGCTCGCGTGTCCACGCCACGACGGTGCGCCCGAGGTCGGCGCCGTCGCCGAGCCGGTGCAGCGCGGTCTCGCGCGCGGCCGCCACCTGCACGGCCTGGCCACCGACGAGCAGGATCAAAAACGCCGAGACGAGCGCGGCGAGCGAGCCGTATCCCGACGCCCCCAGCAGCCGGGTGAAGATGATCGTGAAGACGAGCTGGATCGCGTTGGTGACGAGCGTCGCCGCGGCCAGGCCGCTGGCCTTCGCGGTCTCCGACTTGCGGAGCCCCGCCCGGAGCGACACGCGCGGCGCCGCAGCGGCCTTCTCGAGCACCGCCAGGTTCGCCGTCGCCGTGTTCTCCCAGGTGAAGCCGCGCGCCCGCGCTTCGGCGGCCGCTCCCAGTGCGTCGCGCTGTCCGGGGTCGTCGAGCAGGGCCCGCACGCGCCGCGTCAGCTCCTCGGGCTCCTCGGCGAGCAGGCCGGTGTCGCCGTCGACGATCGATTCGGCGAGGCCGCCGACGCGCAGCGCGGCGCTGGGCGTTCCGCACGCCGCCGCCTCCATCACCGTGAGGCACCAGCCCTCGGCCGACGAGGCGGTCAGGTGCAACCAGGCGCTGCCGTAGAGGCTGGCCTTGTCGGACTCGGAGACGAACCCGAGCAGCTTCACCCGGTCGCGCAGCCCGCGGCGCTCGATCTCGGCCTCGAGCGCCGGCCGGTGGTCGCCGTCACCGGCGATCTCCAGGGTTGCGCCCGGGCAGCCCTCGAGCACGTCGAGCGTGTGCTCGATGCGCTTGTACTGCTTGAGCCGGCCGAGGTAGAGCAGCGTGGGGGTGGGGGTGCGCTGCCCGGGACGGAACTGCGAGGGCTCGACGCCCATGTATGCGACGTGGACGTCGGCGGAGTCCACGCCGAGGTCGACGAGGTCGTCGTGCGCCGCGCGGGAGATCGTCAGCACGGGCGTGCCGCGGTAGAGCCAGCGCAGCGGCAGCGTCTCGGCCACGAACGCGGCGAGCTTCCCGCGGCGACCCATCTCGGCCACGTAGTGGTCGCGGTGCACATGGTGGACGAGTGCGACGCGCGGCTTACGCAGCCACCACCACAGCGGCGTGAAGAACGCCACGCCGTTGACGACCTCGAGCACGACGTCGGCATCACGGCCGAGACCGCGGGCGGTGCGCCAGGCCGCGCGCGGGAAGACCGTCATGCGGGTGCCCATCCGGTGGATCTCGAGGTTCGGGGCCACCTGCTCGTGCTTCGCCGCGCCCTCGTAGTCGCCGGCGATCACGGTGATGTGGTGGCCCCAGGCGACCCAGCGCGACACCTGCCCGTACAGGTTCGTCCCGGTCCCGCCCCCCTGCGGGTGCGTCCAGTCGCGGTCCGTCAGAAGCAGGATCTTCAGCGTGCGCGGCGTAGTCACAGCAACGTGCGACGGTACCAATGGGTTTCGCCGCGGCGACGGCCCGATCGACCTGCCGCTCGCCTATCCTGGCGGGCTGTGCATCCCCTTCGACGCGCCACGACGCTGCTGACGGTCGCCGCTCTCGCGGCGCCGGGGGTCGCGCACGCCCAGGGCGGCGCGGGCGACAACCAGTACCAGGACCCGTTCGGTCCCGGTGGCGCGGCCAAGAAGAAGACCAGCACGAGCAGCCGCAGGTCCGGCAGCGCGTCGGGCCCGAGCCTCACGTCGGCGCCCCCGACCACGCTGGGCGGCACCGGCACGTCGGCGTCGGCCGCGCCGGCCACGACGTCTGGCTCCCTGCCGAACACGGGCTTTGACGCCCCCGAGGTCGCCCTGTTCGGCCTCGGACTGCTGGCGTGCGGCATCGGCCTGCGCCTGCGCACGGTCGATGAGACCGTCTTCTGAGTCGCCGCGGCACCTCGAGTCCAGCGGGCCGGAGGAGACCGAGGCGATCGGCGCCGCGCTGGCCGGCGGCCTGAGCGCCGGTGACGTCGTGCTCGTCGTCGGCGAGGTCGGGGCAGGGAAGACCACGCTGGTCCGCGGCGCGGTTCGCGCGCTCGGCCATCCCGGCCGCGTGACCAGCCCGACGTTCACGATGGTCAACCGCTACGAGGGCGGCCGAGTCGGTGTCTCGCACCTCGACCTCTATCGCCTGGCCGGGATCGGCGTGGACGCGGAGGATCCGGGCCTGCTGGCCGACGAGCTGGACATCGATCGCGTCGTGTTCGTCGAGTGGCCCGAGGCAGCGGGGCTGGATCGTCTCGCGGCTCCCGCGCACCGGGTGACGCTGCGCCACGCCGGCGGCGACCGCCGGACCGTGGAGATCGAGTCGTGATCGTCCTGGCGCTGGACACCGCAACGCCGGACACCGTCGTGGCGCTGCTGCGCGCCGACGGCGACGCCGTGGAGGCGGCCGATCGGCGCGCGCCGGGGGAGCGGCCGCGCCACACGACGCAGGTTCTGACCCTGGCCCACGAGGTGCTCGAGCGCGCGGGGCTGAGCTGGCGCGACGTCGACCGCATCGCGGTCGGCACCGGGCCCGGATCCTTCACCGGCCTGCGCGTTGGCGTGGCGACCGCGCGGGCCCTGGCCCTGGCGGCGGACGCCGAGCTGGCCGGTGTCTCGACGCTGCGCGCGCTCGCGCTGCCCGCGGGCCGGGGCGATCCCGCCCGGACCGTGCTCGCGGTCGTGGACGCTCGCCGCGGCGAGGCCTTCGCCGCCGCCTTCCGCGGGGCGCGGCAGGTCGCGGCCCCGGCGGCGCTGCCGCCCGGCAAGCTCGCGGAGCTGTCCACCGAGAACGCACTGGCCGTGGGGGACGGGGCGGTACGCTTTCGGGCGGTTCTCGAGGGGTCGGGCACGGAGGTTCCACCGGACGAGTCGCCGCTGCACCGGCTCAGCGCCGCGGCCGTCGCGCAACTGGGCGCCGCGGCCGCTCCGGCGGCTCCCGAGGCCATCGTCCCGGAGTACCTCCGCCTTCCCGACGCCGAGCTCGCCCGCCGCGCGCGCAGACCCACCTGATGGCCACCACCGCCCTCGACATCCGCCGCCTCGCCTACGCGGACCTCCCGCAGGTCATCGCGATCGAGCGCCGCGCCTTTCCGACGCCGTGGTCGCTGGCGATGTTCGTGCTCGAGCTGAGCAAGCCGAGCGGCATCTGCCTGGCCGCGCTGCGCGACCTGCGGATCGCCGGCTATTTGATCTGCTCGCGCTACGACCAGGCGTGGCACATCATGAACGTGGCCATCGACCCCGATCAGCGGCGCATCGGCATCGGCAGCGCCCTCATGACCAGGCTGCTCGAGCGCGTGGACGACGAGCAGGCGCGCTTCACGCTCGAGGTGCGCGAGTCCAATGGGCCGGCGATCGCGATGTACGAGCAGTTCGGCTTCCTGCCTGCCGGGCTGCGCCGCCGCTACTACCAGGACAGCGGGGAGGACGCGCTCATCATGTGGCGCACTCCGGCGACGCTGCGCGGCTCGCTCGACGACGTGCCCAACGCCGACCGCTTCCTGCGGTGATCCTGGCCCTCGAGACCAGCTGCGACGACACGTGCGCGGCGGTCGTGGACCGCGACGGCGCGATCCGCTCCAACGTCATCGCGTCGCAGGGCATCCACGACCGCTACGGCGGGGTCGTTCCCGAGATCGCGGCCCGTCACCACCTCGAGCTGACCGACCCCGCGGTGGCCGCGGCGCTGGACGATGCGGGGATCGGCCTCGACGACGTCGAGCTGGTCGCGGTCACGCAGGGCCCGGGCCTCGTGGGCGCGCTGCTCGTCGGCCTCGCCGAGGCCAAGGCGATCGCCGCGGTCCGCGGACTGCCGCTCGTGCCCGTCGACCACCTCCAGGGCCACGTCGCGGCGAACTTCGTGGCGCCCGACCCGTTCGAGCCGCCATTCGTCTGCCTGATCGCGTCCGGTGGGCACACGCTGCTCGCCCGCGTCACCGACCACGAGGGCTTCGAGGCCCTCGG
>DAIMGB010000003.1:3342-3586 GCA_036724195.1 Thermoleophilaceae bacterium | reverse complement strand
CCGAGGGCGGCGACGCCGGCGCGCACGCCTTCCCGACCGCGGACGGCGTCGCGGGGCTCGACTTCTCCTTCGCCGGCCTGAAGACCGCGCTGCTCTACACGCTGCGCGACCGCGGCGACGCGGACGAGCCGTCGGACGCCGACCTCGCGGCCTCCTACCAGCGCGCCATCGTCGACCAGCTCGTCGCGCGCACCGAGCGCGCGCTGGAGCAGAGCGGGCTCGGCCGGCTGGCGATCGGCGGCGG
>DAIMGB010000003.1:0-3332 GCA_036724195.1 Thermoleophilaceae bacterium | reverse complement strand
CGGTCCACGTGCCGCCGCCCGAGCTGTGCACCGACAACGCGGCGATGATCGCCAGCGCCGCGCGCTTCGCCGTGCCGCTGCCGCCCGGGGCCTATCTGGAGCTCGACGCATACGCGACCGGGGAGCGCGGGCTCTGAGACCCCTCGTCACCCTCTACGGCCGGCCCGACTGTCACCTGTGCGACGACGCCCGGGTGGTCCTCGAGCGCATCCGGGAGTCCGCGCCGTTCGACCTCGTCGAGGTCGACATCGAGTCCAACGACGACCTGCTGCGCCGCTACCTCGAGCGCATCCCGGTCGTCACGCTCGACGACGAGGAGCTGTTTCACTTCTTCGTCGACGAAGTAGCACTCCGCGCGGCGCTACAGTCCGGCGCTCGGTGACGGGCGACGTCATGACCCAGCCTGAGCGGCTCTCCTTGGGCGTCGCCGCCCGCCTCTCGCGCTACCTCCAGGTGCTCACGCAGGCCAAGAAGATGGGCAAGGAGACGATCTCCTCACAGGAGCTCTCCGACTACACGCACGTCAACTCGACGCAGATCCGCCGCGACCTGTCCGGCTTCGGGAAGTTCGGCAAGCGGGGCGTGGGCTACAACGTCGACTCGCTCGTCTCGCAGATCCGCAAGATCCTGCGCACCGCGGGCCAGCACAACATCGCGCTGTTCGGCGCGGGGCACCTCGGCAAGGCGATCGCCTCATCGGACATCTTCGCCGACCACGGCTTCCGGGTCGTGGCGATCTTCGACAACGACCCGCGCAAGGTCGGCCACAAGGTCGGCACCCAGGTCGTGCGCCACATCGACGACCTGCGCGGGATCGTGGACGACGAGGACATCGTGGTCGGCGTGCTCGCCGTGCCGACGAAGGCGGCCCAGCCGCTCGCCGACGACCTGGTCGACGCGGGCGTGAAGATCATCTTCAACTACTCAGAGGCCCTGCTCGATGTGCCGCCCGAGGTGACCGTCCACACGTCGAGCCCCGCGGTCGACCTCCTGTACGCCCTCTACTTCTACTTGACCTGAGAGCGCCGTGAGCATCGATCTCGACGCCGCCGAGCGCCTCTTCGCCTCCAGCACCGACGGAACGGTCGGCCTCGAGGAGGAGTTCGCGATCCTCGATCCGCAGACGCTGGACCTTGCGCCGCGGTTCGAGGAGCTGCGCGACTCCGCCGAGCCCGCCCTGCGCGAGCAGATCACCGGCGAGCTCATCCGGGCGGAGATCGAGATCATCTCCGGCCGCGGCGAGGACCTCGCGGACGCCGTCGCCCGCCAGCGCACCGCGCGCCGCGGACTGTTCGCGCACGTCGCGGCGAAGGGCGCCGTGCTGGCCTCGACCGGCGTCCACCCCTGGGCCGACTACCGCGAGCAGCAGTTCATCCAGACCGAGCACTACGAGCGCGTCGCCGAGTCGCTCGGCTACGTCGCGCGACGCAACAACACCTTCTCGCTCCATGTCCACGTCGGCGTACGCGACCTCGACCGCGCGGTCCGTGCGTGCGACCGGCTGCGCCCCGTCCTCCCGACGCTGCTGGCCATCAGCGCGAGCAGCCCGTTCCTGGAGGGCCAGGACACCTCGCTGCACTCCGCGCGCACGCAGGTCTTCACCAAGACCTTCCCGCGCTGCGGGATCCCTGACGCCTACGGCGGCTGGCCCGAGTACCGCGCCTACCTCGAGGACCTGATCCGCTGGAACTCGATCGTCGAGTACACGCAGGTCTGGTGGTCGGTGCGCCCGCACCTGAGCTTCGGCACGGTCGAGGTCCGCATCTGCGACGCCCAGCCGACCGCCGGCGAGTCCGACGCCCTGTCAGCGCTGATCGTCGCGTGCGTCAACGCGGCCGTCCGCGACGTCGACGAGAAGCGCCCGTACCCCGACCCCCCGCGGCGCGTGGTCGAGGAGAACTTCTGGCGGGCCATTCGCGACGGGATGGACGGCCGCCTGATCGACCTGGAGCAAGGGGAGGAGATCGGAGCCCGCGAGGCGCTCGAGCGCCTCGCCACGTGGGCGGGCTCCGACCTCGCCGGCTTCCCGGAGCGCAACGGGGCCCAGCGCCAGCGGGCCATCGGCGACCTCCGCGAGGCCTTCACCGCATCCGTCAACGAGACGAGGGAGACGTATTCGCATGAGACCCCGAGGGTCCTCACTCCCGGACCTCACGAGTCTTGAGAACATGACGGCGTGAGCGAGCAGGGGCGACCGCCGACCGAGGATGAGCTCCGCGCGGCATACGAGGCGGAGATGAAGAAGGTCCGCGTCGAGGACGTCGTCGTGCAGACGATCGTCTCGTTGATCAACCTGGGCGGGCGCAAGGCGGGCCTGGCGCCGGGGGCCGAGGACGAGAAGGACCTCGACCAGCTGCGCGAGGCGATCGAGGCCGTGCGGGCGCTGATGCCGCTGGCGGAGTCGTCCCTGGGCCCGGACGCCCCGCAGGTACACGAAGCGCTCTCCCAGCTCCAGCTGGCCTACGCCCAGGAGCGGCAGGGTGCCCCGGCGGCGGCGGCGACTCCGCAGGGCGGGACACCCGCGGCCGAGGCGCCCGCGACCGAGGAGAAGCCCGGCGACGGCCCCGGTCCCGCGCAGCAGAGCGGGCGCCTATGGGTGCCCGGCCAGTAGGTGTTTGTGCGGGTTGCATCGCTATGCTCCGCGCCCTCGTCAGCCGGGGGCTGGTCGCCCTCTGCGCCCCTCGGCATCTGATCTGAAAGGCATCTTCTCTTGAGTGACTTCCTGACCAACCACGGGGTCGTCATCGCGCTCGTCTGCTCCGGGTTCGCCGTGCTCTACGGCGTTCTGACCGCGCGCTCGCTGCTCGCGCTCTCGCCCGGAAACGAGCGCATGCAGGCGATCTCGCTCGCCGTGCAGCAGGGCGCCCGCGCCTACCTGACCCGCCAGTACATGGTGATCGCGGGCGTCGGCGCGGTGCTCTTCGTGGCGCTGATCTTCATCCAGAACATCTCCGTGGCGATCGGCTTCCTGATCGGCGGCCTTCTGTCCGGCTCGGCCGGCTTCATCGGCATGAACGTCTCGGTGCGCGCCAACGCGCGCGTTGCCGAGGCCGCTCGCGGCGGTGTGGCCCACGCGCTCCACGTCGCCTTCCGCGGTGGCGCCGTGACCGGACTGCTGGTCGTCGGCCTCGCACTGTTCGGCGTCGCCGGCTACTACGGCCTGCTCACCTCGGCCTTCGATCAGACCCAGAAGGAGGCCGTCGACGCGCTCGTCGGCCTCGGCTTCGGCGGCTCGCTGATCTCGGTCTTCGCCCGACTGGGCGGCGGCATCTTCACGAAGGCCGCCGACGTCGGCGCCGACCTCGTCGGCAAGGTCGAGGCGGGCATCCCCG
>DAIMGB010000002.1:14441-24584 GCA_036724195.1 Thermoleophilaceae bacterium | reverse complement strand
GAACTTGTTGCCGGTGAAGGCGAACGGCGAGGTGCGGTTGCGGTCGCCGCCGTGCTTGGGAAGCGGCGGTAGCACCGGGGTGCCCAGGCCTAGGTACGAGCCCGGCGTGTGCGGGTCGCCCTCGCCGGACTCGATCGCCTCGAACACCTTCTCCAGGTCGGCGCCCAGGAAGATCGAGACGATCGCCGGCGGCGCCTCGTTGGCACCGAGGCGGTGATCCTGGCCGATGCTCGCCACCGAGGCCCGCAACAGGCCCTGGTGCTTGTTCACCGCTTGGATCACGGCCGCGCAGAAGAACAGGAACTTGATGTTCTCGCTGGGCGTGTCGCCGGGATCCAGCAGGTTGATGCCGGAGTCGGTGCCCATCGACCAGTTGTTGTGCTTGCCCGAGCCGTTCACGCCCGCGAACGGCTTCTCGTGCAGCAGGCAGATGAGGCCGTACTTGCGGGCCACCGACTTCATCAGCTGCATCGTCAGCTGCTGATGGTCGGAGCCGACGTTCGAGTTCTCGAACATGGGCGCGATCTCGTACTGGCCGGGCGCCACCTCGTTGTGCCGCGTCTTCACGGGCACGCCGAGCTTCACCAGCTCGCGCTCGGTGTCGAGCATGCAGGCCAGCACGCGCTCGGGGATCGAGCCGAAGTAGTGGTCGTCCAGCTCGTGGCCCTTGGGCGGCTGCGCGCCGAACAGCGTGCGGCCCGTGGTCACGAGGTCGGGGCGCTCGAAGAAGTACTGCTCGTCGATCAGGAAGTACTCCTGCTCGGGCCCGACCGTGGTGAACACGCGCTTTGCGTCGTCATAGCCGAGCAGCGCGAGCGCCCGCAGCGCGGACCTCGACAGCGCGTCCATCGAACGCAACAGCGGGATCTTGGCGTCCAGCGCCTCGCCCGTCCACGAGGCGAAGGCGGTGGGGATGCACAGGAGCGCGCCGTTCGGGTTCTCGAGGAGGAAGGCCGGGCTGGTGGGGTCCCAGGCGGTGTAGCCGCGGGCCTCGAACGTGGCGCGCACGCCGCCGGTGGGGAAGGAGGAGGCGTCGGGCTCGCCCTGGATCAGCTCCTTGCCGGAGAACTCCGCGAGTGCGGTGCCCTCACCGGCGGGGTTGAAGAATGAGTCGTGCTTCTCGGCCGTGGAGCCGGTGAGCGGCTGGAACCAGTGCGTGAAGTGGGTCGCGCCCTGCTCGAGCGCCCACTCCTTCATGGCCTGCGCGACGCTGTCGGCGAGCGAGAGGTCCAGGGCGTCGCCGGCGTTGAGCGTGCCCTGGAGCTTCTCGAAGACGTCCTTGGGCAGCCGCTGACGCTGCACTGCAAGCGAGAAGACGTTCTCGCCGAAGGGGAAGTTCGGGGCCTGCGAGAGATCGATGGTCTCGAGCGCGTCTCCGTTGGCGCTCCACTGAGCGGCCGTGACGTTCTTCTGCCTGATGCTTGCCATGGGTTCGGTTGTGCCTCCTGGTTTCTTCGGTCTGGCAAAGGTAGTGCCGAAGCCGGGGCGGCGGCTTTGTCCAGATGTCGAAAATTTCGGCCTGCGCTTTCGCCGACGTGTGGCGGGGCCGACGCGTGATTGTTGCGGCTCTCTCGTGTTACAGGGGTCCTACCCCATGATCAAGGAGAACAAATGACGAGCAATTTGCGCAGATTTGCCATGGCGGCGACGCTGGCCATGGCCCTGCTGGCGCTGCCGGGTGTGGCTCAGGCGAAGAGCTTGAAGTGTCACGGTAAGGCGGCGACGATCGTCGGGACGTCGAAGGCGGACAACATTCGCGGCACTTCTCATCGCGACGTGATCGTCGCGGGGCGTGGCAATGACCGCATCCGCGGTGGCGGCGGCGATGACGTGATCTGCGCCGGCGCGGGCAAGGATCGCGTGTCGGGCGGTTCGGGGCGTGACCAGGTGTTCGGCGGTTCGGGCGACGACGTCGAGCACGGCGACCGCGGCAACGACCACCTCAACGGCGATTCCGGTGACGACAACCTGAACGGCGACCAGGGCGACGACACAATCGACGGCGACGCGGGCGACGACCGCTGCCGCGGCGACTCCGGCGACGACCACGTGAACGGCGACGCAGGCGACGACGACGTGGCCGGCGAGCAGGGCGACGACCACGTCGACGGTGGCCCCGGCCACGACCGCGAGGACGGCCAGCTCGAGCCCGGCGACGACCACGGGGCCAACCCCCAGCCCGGCGACGACCACGGTGGCGCCGTCCAGACGGGTGGCGACGGCAGCGGGGGCAACGCCTAGCCCGCCATCTGCGGTCAGGCGCTGGTGGCCTGCCGGGCGAGCTCCTTGCCGAGCGTGTCCAGCAGGCCGCCGGTGCCCTGCTCGCGCGACTGCGCGCTGTCGTGGCCGTCGAGGAAGGCGCCCTGCTCGGTGTAGACCAGGCGCGTGCCGTCGCCCTCGGGCTTCAGCTCGATCGTGGCCACGGAGACCGAGGTCCGCAGGTCGTCCTGGTACATCTCGTAGGTCGAGACGATGCGCTCGTCCGGCACGATGTCCCAGTAGAGCGCGTCGTAGGAGTGCACCGTGCCGCCCGGCTCGCCGCCGCTCAGATGCTCGCGGCCGCCGACGCGGAAGTCGAGGTCGTGATCGGAGGACTCCCAGTCGTCCGGACCCACGAACCAGCGGCCCTTGGCCTCGGGGATGGCCCAGGCGGCGAACACGCGCGACGGCGGGGCGTCGTAGCTGCGCTCGATCGTGAACTCGGCGTGGTCGACGGACCGTTCTGTCATGGCTTTCTCCCTTGGTTGGTGTCTTCGGGCTCGCCGGCGAGGTAGTCCCCGAGCCGGTCGAGGCGGCGCTCCCAGCCGGTGCGCCGCTCGCTGATCCACTGCTCTGCCCTGCTCAGCGCGGCCGGTTCGATCCGGCAGGTCCGCACGCGGCCCACCTTCTCCGAGCGCACCAGGCCGCTGGCCTCGAGCACCCGCAGGTGCTGGACCACGCCCGGCAGCGACATCTTCAGCGGCCGCGCCAGCTCGCTTACCGACGCGGGCCCGCGAGTGAGCCGCTCGACCATGAGCCTGCGGCTCGGGTCGGCGAGCGCGTGGAAGGCTCCATCGAGGACAGCGCTTTGGTTAAGCATTCACTTAAGTATAGCGAGAAGCCGTCCTGATATGAGTCCTGCCATGTCCGGCTTCGTCGCCCCTGAGGTGCTCGTGCTCGGCGGGGGCGGGATCCTCGGCGAGGTCTGGATGAACGCCGTGCTCGTCGGCCTGGAGGACGCTGCCGATTTCGAGGCGCGCCAGTGCGAGGGCTACGTGGGGACCTCAGCGGGCTCGATAGTCGCCGCGGCCCTGGTCGCTGGACTCGACCCGCGCGCTCGACTCGGCGAGCTGCCCGAGCAGCCGGCCACGGAGCCCTCAGAGCTCGAGGACCGCCCCGGCCTGTTGGGCCGAGGACTGCGGTTGGGGATTGCCGCGGGCGGCAGGGTGGGGGCGCCGCTGGCAGCGGTCGGCCTGCGCTCGACCGAGGTGGCCGGCGCGCTGGTCCGCCGGGCGGCCCTGAGCCGCGTCCCGAACGGGCGGCGCTCGCTGGGGCAGCTTGGCAGCGAGCTCGACCGCGCCGGCGCGAGCTGGGACGGTCGCCTGCTGGTCTCAGCGGTTGACGTCGAAAGCGGCCGCCGCGTGATGTTCGGCTCCCCGGACGCGCCTTCGGTTTCGGTCGGAACGGCCGTCGAGGCGTCGTGCGCGATCCCCGGCGTATTCCGCCCGATCGAGGTGAACGGCCGCAGCTACTGCGACGGCGGCGCGTGGAGCCCGACGAGCCTGGACCGCGCGCAGGCAGGCCGCGGAACACGGGTCCTCTGCCTCAACCCGACGGGCTCGATGCGGCCGAACGTCGCCACGCCATTCGCGGCCCTGGGCCTGCTGTCACGTTCGATCGCCGGGGTCGAGGCGCTGACGCTCGAGCGGCGCGGAGCGAGGGTCGAGACCGTCTCGCCCGACGCGGCCTCACTGGCCGCGATCGGCCCCAACCTGATGGATCCGCGCCCGCGCGCTAAGGTGATCGCGGCCGGGCTGGCGCAGGGCCGGGCACTGGGTCGGCGCTGAGGCGATCCTCTGCTCCAGAAAGTCGCGCTTTGCAGGAATCGCGTCTACTCTGGACCGCGATGAAGGTGACGATCCTGGCAGGGGTCATGCGCCACGGTGGTACGTCGCGCACCTGGATCCCGTACCGACGCGACATGGAGCTTGCGCTGCTTCCACAGGTCCACGACGCGCTGATGATCGAGGGAGTGGCCCTGGAAGTGACCGCCCGGGACGTGTATCCAGATGGCGAGATCACTCTGCACGTGAACGTCGACCGGCCCGGCATCCACCACTCCGACCTCGAGCGCATCTTCGGAACCGACCAGGGAATGCCCCCGCCGAACCGGCGGCGGAAGGCCGAACGGGTCTGGCGCTGAGCCTCGGCCGTCTGGTCGTCAGGCTTCGGCGTCGAGCTCAGCCAGGAGGGCTTCCACGCGGCGGGCGATCTCGTCCCGCGTAGCGCGTACTTCGTCGAGCGGCCGGCCCTTCGGGTCGTCCAGGTCCCAGTCGACGTAGCGCTTGCCGGGGATGAAGGGGCACTCGTCACCGCAGCCCATCGTGACCACCACATCGGCGCGCTCAGCGGCCTCGCGCGTGAGCTTGTGCGGCTCGCGGTCGGCCAGGTCGATCCCAATCTCGCGCATGACCTCGAGGACTTCAGGATGCACCCTGTCCGCCGGTTGGGTCCCGGCCGATTCGGCCTCGTGCCGTCCGGCGGCGGCCTTCTCGAAGAGGGCGGCACTCATCTGCGAGCGCCCGGCGTTGTGCAGGCAGACGAAGAGCGCGCGGGCCATCTAGGCGGGTGGCCGATCCCCACGCACGGCTTGATACGCGAGTGCGCCCACTGCGGCTCCCAGAACCGGCGCGGTCACATAGACCCAGAATGACCGCCACTCGCCGGCCGCGAGGGCAGGGCCGAAGGAGCGCGCCGGATTCATGCTCGCTCCGGTCACAGGACCGCCGAAGAGAGCGTCCAGGCCAACGGTGCCTCCTATGGCGATGGCAGCGGCCGCGCCGACGGCGCGGGGGTCGGTGGCGACGGCCATGATCACGAACATCAGGAACGCGGTCAGCACGAGCTCGTAGACGAATGCCGACCCGACGCCGATGTGGGGCACGGTCGCGCCGAGGTTCGCCGGCTTGTCGGTCCAGACGGCGAGCAGCAACAGCGCGCCGGCGGTGGCTCCCGCGAGCTGGGCGCCGACGTAGGCGAGTGCGTCGCGTGGCGGGAAGTGACGAGTGAGGGTGAACGCGGCCGTGACCGCCGGATTGATGTGTGCGCCGGACAGGTGGCCCGTGGCGTAGACCATCACCATGATGACCAGGCCGAAGACCAGCGCCACGCCGACGGTGCCGAGCGCGGAGTGGTAGCGCTGATCGGCGACGATCGCCCCGCAGCCGGCGAACACCAACGCGAAGGCCGCGATCCCTTCGGCACCGGCGCGACGCGCCAGCGTTGGGCGGTCAGCGGTCAAGCGCAGCAGGCAGCGGCAGCGCCCTGCGCGGCACACGCGCAGCCGGTCTGGCCACAACCGCAGCCGCGGGCCTCATCGGTGTCCTCATGCGTCGCGAACACCTCCCACGGGGTGCCGTCCGGGTCGCGAACCCAGATCTTGTCCTGCCGGGCGTGGCAGCAGGTGGTGTCCATCTCATCGAAGGTCGCCAGGCCCGCCGCCACAAGCCGGGACTTCGCCGCCAGCACGTCCTCGACGCTCTCAACCTGCACGCCGGCGTGGTTGAAGGCTCCGAGCCCGTCGCGCTCTCCCTCGTTCAGCGTGAAGTTCAGCGCGGGGTCGGTCACGGAGAACTTGGCGTAGCCCGCTCTGACCTTCTCAGGCGCAGTCCCGAACAAGGCCTCGTAGAAGGGCACCGAGCGCTCGACGCTCTGGACGGTCAAGGCAAGGTGCGGTCTCAGGACAGCCATCGATCCAGAACCTCCAACGCTTCGGGCTTGACGAAGTAAAAGGCCCACAGGCCACGCCGCTCGACACCGACGATCTCGGCCTCGCGGAGCTTCCTCAGGTGATGGGAGAGGGTCGGCTGCGAGATGTCGAAGAGGGGCACCAGCTCGCAGACGCAGACCTCACCGGCGTGCTCGCGCAGCACGTCGACAAGCTGAACCCGGATCGGGTCGGAGAGAGCCTTCGCGACGGCCGCGACTCGGTCCGCCTGCGCGGGCTTGATCTGCGGGTAGACCAGCGGCTCGCAGCAGACCTCGCCGGCCGGCCGCTTCTGCTTCGGCGCCATAACTAGATCGACGGTCATCGATGGAGCAGCGTAGCTACTGCATGGACAATCGTCAATCTATTATCGCGACGGGCGAGCCTTTACCCCGTCAGCGTCTCCACTTGAATGGCGCCGATGTCCGCGTCCTCATAGGAGAGGGGCCCTCCGGTACTGGCCCCACTCCCGTAGCAGTCGAGGCGAACCGTTTGAGCGGCGTCCGACTCGATCGCCCCTGTAAGCGAGAGCGTCTGGGTCGCAGCGCCTGGCGCCTGTTCGAGATCCGAACGTGCGACGTCGAGTGCCTGAGTGAAGTCCGCTTGGGAGGCGTCGCCCGGCACGAGCCCACAGTTGACTTTGGTCGGGTCGGTCGTGGAGCCGTTATGAAAGACGACGTTGGCAAAAACGATCTCGGCGCCTGCTGGGAGGTCGATTTCGGCGGGGGAGGTGCCTGGACCCGCAACCGGGAACGAGCCGGACCCACCGAAGCTAACGATGGCGTCACTCGGGCCTCGAGGCCCGGTTTCGCCCGTGCCGCCCTTCTCGCCCTTCGGTCCCGGCGCGCCGGCGGGCAGCTGTCCGGCCTTGAAGTCCTTTGCGACTAGCGAATGATCAGTCACATCCCCCGTTCCAAGGCCCTTCACATCCTTGCCGGTCACAGAGTCATTCTTGATGTCACTCCCGGTCAGCGACGAGTTCTTGACGTTCTTGCCGGTGATAGTGATCGCGGCGTAGGAGCTGCCTCCAAGCGCGACGAAGAGAGCCAGGTAAGCCACGACAATCGCGTGGCTAGGACGATTGGAACGGAGCTTGGAGAACACAGCAGGTCCCTCCAGTCGATTAGCGCGACCCTAGACCCGTTCAGGTCGACGCGCTACCCCTCAACCTGGTGCGCGCCAACGGACGCGCGCGGAACATGAGAGGTCGCAGGGTGGCTTAGTTCATGCGCCGGTAGCGCCACACGCACAGCGGGATGAAGATCACGAGCAGCCCAATGATCCAGGCGGCCGCCCCGCCGAGCGATCCGGGCACGCCGCCGTCGAGCGCGTAGGTGCGCGCGGCATCCGCGGTCAGCGTCACGGGGCTCACCTCCGCGACCGCCTGCAGCCAGTCCGGCATGCTCGCGACCGGCACGAACACGGAGCTGGCGAAGACGAGCGGGAAGATCACGACGAAGCCCGCCGACTGCGCCGCTTCCGCGCCGCGCACCGTCAGCGCCACGAAGGCGAAGATCCAGCTGAGCGCGAACCCGAACGCGCTGACCACGGCGACGCACGCAAGCGCGTTCAGCAGCCCCGCCTGGAAGCGGAAGCCGATCACGTATCCGACCGCGGTCATCAGTCCGATGATCAGGACGTTGCGCACGAGGTCGGCGACGGTGCGGCCGATCAGCACCGCGGAGCGGGCCATCGGCATCGAGCGGAAGCGGTCGATGACGCCGCGTTCGAGGTCCTCGGACAGGCCGACCGCGGTCTGCGTCGCGCGGAAGGCGACAGACTGCACGAAGATGCCCGGCAGCAGGAAGTCGATGTACTTCACCCCGCCCAGCGAGCCCTTCACCGCGCCGCCGAAGACGTACGCGAACAGCAGCACGAACATGATCGGCTGGATCGTCGAGAAGATCAGCAGCTGGGGCTGGCGGATGAAGTGGCGCAGGTTGCGACCCGTTACGACGAGGGTGTCCGTCAGACCCGAGCGCGCCTCCGCCGGCGTGGGCACGTGGAGTCGAAGCAGCCCGCGAGCCGGACGCCGTGAGTCGTGCCCGGCCCCCGACGACGGCGGGACAGACCCACCCGTCGCGTGGGCCGCTGTGGCGGGCGCCCGCGGCTGATCGCCGTTCTCGCTCGCCGGCGCACCGGTGAGCTGCAGGAACACGTCGTCGAGTGTTGGCCCGCGCAGCCCGAGGCTGTTCACGCCGATACCGGCGTGTCGCAGCGCCGCGGCTGCGTCCTCGACCAGCTCGAGGCCGTTCCGCGGAGCCGGCATCGTCAGCCTGTCGGCGCGATCCTCCGGCTCCGGGTCGCCGCAGCCGACGCCGCGCAGCACGGACTGGGCCTCGTCGCGGTCCGCCGCGCTCGCGAGCTCGACCTCGAGGATCTGACCGCCGATGCGCTCCTTCAGCTCGTTCCCGGTGCCCTCGGCGATCACCCGGCCGTGGTCGATCACCGCGATCCGATCCGCGAGCTCGTCCGCTTCCTCCAGGTACTGGGTCGTCAGCAGCAGCGTCGTTCCCTCTCGCACGAGCTCGCGCACGATCGACCAGATCTCGTTACGGCTGCGCGGATCGAGCCCGGTCGTCGGCTCATCGAGAAAGAGGATCCGCGGCCGCGTCAGCAGGCTCGATGCGAGGTCAAGTCGACGCCGCATCCCGCCGGAGTAGGTGCGCGCCGGCCGGTCGCCGGCGTCGGCGAGATCGAAGCGCTCGAGCAGCTCGTCCGCGCGCCGCCGCGCCTCGGTCGGCGAGAGGTCGAACAGCCGGCCGAACATCACCAGGTTCTCGCGACCCGAGAGGATCTCGTCGACCGCTGCGAACTGCCCCGTCAGCCCGAGCAGCTCGCGGACGGCGGGAGCGCTTCCCACCACGTCGCGCCCGAAGACCTCGGCGCGTCCGGCGTCAGGCGTCAGCAACGTCGCCAGCACGCGCACAAGCGTGGTCTTGCCCGCTCCGTTCGGCCCCAGGAGTCCGAACACGGTGCCCTCCGGAACGGATAGGTCGACGCCCGCGAGCGCGGCTGTCGCGCCGAAGCTCTTCGCCACTCCCTCGACGCGGACGGCAGGAGCGGAGGCAGCTGACGAGGACATCCTGGGCGACCCTAACCGGATCGTTGCGGTCGACCTGAGCTTCAGCGCCGTCTTGTCCACGCCCGACTCCCCACGCACCCCAGCGCCCGGCTCTCACTCGCGCCCCACCGTGTCACGGGTATTCCGGTTTCTCGGCAGTCGATCCCCGCTCACGTGCCGACAAGGGCGGGCTCGGCGACGTCCACGCCCTGAACATCGCGCCTGTGCAGCAGCGCCGCGATCAGGACAGCGCCCACCAGCATCAACCCACCGGCTGTGAGCTCGGGCGCATAGTGCGGCGCAGCGACCCGCAGAAACGACGAAACCCGCTCTGTGAGCGGGCTCCGGAGGTACCGCCACGGGGATTCGAACCCCGGTTTCCGCCGTGAGAGGGCGGCGTCCTAGTCCCCTAGACGATGGCGGCTCGGCTGGGCGATTGTAGCGGCCTCACTAGGCTCGGTTCGGTGGATGAGCGAGTGCGGACCTTGCTGTTCGGAGCGGCCGCTTGCGCGGGGTTGTTCGGCCTGATTCTGCTGCTCGCGTACACGGTTCCGGGCGCTCGGGAGCTCGATGCGAAGGCCCTCGAGGGGTTCCTCGGACTCCAGCGTCCGAAGGTGGACCACTTCACCGAGACCATGGTGCGGCTGGGGGACCCTCCGACCGTCGGGGCGGTGGGAGTGCTGCTGGCTGCGATCGCGCTGCTGCGCGGCCGGCCGCGCGTCGCTCTCGGCGTGATCGCGCTGCTGGCCGTGACGAGCGTGTCGAGCCAGGTGCTGAAGGCACTGCTCGCCTACCCGCGCTTCGCGGGGCAGACCGGCGAGGCCCACGTGACGCCGGCGGCGTTCCCGAGCGGGCATTCCACGGCCGTGATGACGCTGGCGATCGCCACCGTGATGGTGGTGCCGCCGCGCATGCGGGCGCTCGCGGCCGTGGTGGGCGGCGGGCTGGCGCTGACGGTGGGCATCAGCGTCGTGCTGCGTGGGTGGCACTTCCCGAGTGACGTGGCGGGCGGCTTCCTGCTCGCCACCGGCTGGGGCCTGACGCTCGTCGCGGCGCTCCGGCTGGCTGACCTGCGCTCGCCCGAGCGGACGATGCGGGGGCGCTTCGCCCCGGC
>DAIMGB010000002.1:10359-14431 GCA_036724195.1 Thermoleophilaceae bacterium | reverse complement strand
CGTCACCGAGGCCGCCACCGGAGCCGGGCTCGCCGCGATCGCGGCGCTCGGCGTGGTCGTCGGGCTGGCAGCGGTGGTGCTCGCGGTAGCGCGCGTGGACCTCATCGGGGTGGTGCGCAACCACACGGCTGCGCTGCTCGTGGGCGCGGCGCTCCTGGTGCTGGCGCTCGCGCTGATCGCGGGCTTCGTGGCCAGCCTGAGCCGGCGCGAGCCGGAGTAGCGCCGGCCCGCGCGGTGGGGTTATGCTTGCGCCGTTCATAACGGCCGGTGGCCAGGGAAGTCCGGTGTGAAACCGGCGCGGTCCCGCCACTGTGATCGGGTGATGAAGGGGCTGCACGACGCGAGTCAGCCACTGGGATGCCACCGGCGTCCCGGGAAGGCGCAGCCACCGAGCCCGTAAGCCAGGAGACCTTCCTCCGGCCGCATAAACCGACCCCTCGAGGAAGGGATGGCTCACATGACCGACCGGACCCCACTCGCGCGCAGCGCGGCCTTCGCCTGCGCGCTGATCGCATTCGCCTTGCCGAGTGCGGCGCTCGCCGCACCCGCGAGTGTGAACCTGCGCATCGAGGGACACACCAGCACGCTGTTCGACGGCCCGATCACAACCGACGGCCACGACGTGACAACCGAGCACGGCGGCACCCACGAATGCGACGGCACCAACGGCCCCACACCCGAGCCGCAGCCGGGCCCGACGGCCACCTCCGCGCTCGACGACGCGGCACGGACCAACGGCTTCACCTGGGACGGCACCTACTCCTCCGACCCCAGCTTCCCCGACTACTTCGTCAACGAGATCCAAGGCGATGCGGTCGACCCGAGCCACGAGTACTGGTCGCTCTGGATCGCGTTCAACTTCGCCACCGAGGGCGGTTGCCAGCAGCGCGTGCACGCCGGCGACGACGTGTTGTGGGGTCTCTCGGACTTCAACGACGACCGTGCGCTCAAGCTCAGCGGCCCGACCGCCGCGCTCACCGGCCAGCCGGTGCAGGTGAAGGTCGTGAGCGGGGCGAACCCGTCGGGCGAGCCGGGCGCCACCGTCGGCGGTGCCACCACCGGCTCCGACGGCACGGCGACGGTGAGCTTCGCCAACGCTGGCGTCTACCGGCTGAAGGCCGAGAAGCACTTCGCCGTGCGCTCCAACTCGCTGGTGCTCTGCGTGGACCCGCCCGGCGCCGCGCCGTGCACGTCGGGCGATCACACCGGGCCGGTGTCGCAGCTGCTCGTGCCGCGCTTCGCCAGCAGCGGGTCGAGCTCGCGCACGTTCACGATCGCCTGGCAGGGCGATGACGGCAAGGGCGGCAGCGGACTGTCCGGCTTCACGCTCGAGGGGCGCGACCTGCGCTCGAACAGCTGGAAGACCCTGATGACCCGGTCGCCGGACATCAGCAGGCGCTTCCGCGGCAAGGCCGGGCAGAGCTACGAGTTTCGCGTCAGCGCCTTCGACCGGGCCAACAACCGCGGCCCCTTCGCCACCGACAAGGTGACCGTGCCCTTCGACGACGCCGACCTGCACTACTCGAAGGGCTGGAAGCGGCTGAAGTCGAACGGCGCATGGGGCGGCAAGGTGGTGCGCACCAGCCACGCCGGGGCGACCGCGCGCATGAGCTACAGGGGTCGCCGCGTGGCGCTCGTGGGGCGCAAGCTGCGAACGGGCGGCAGGCTGCTGCTCACGATCGACGGCCACCGCAAGGTGCTGAAGCTGCGCGGCAAGCCGCAACAGCGCTCGCTGCTCTACCTGAGCGCCTCGCGCAAGAACGGCCGGCACAGCCTGCGCCTGAAGGCGCTGGGCGGTGGCCCGGTGGAGTTCGACGCCGTCGCGCCGGTGCGCTGATGCGTCGCGTCGTGGCCCTGACGGTCCTTGTCCTGGCGGCGGCTACGGCCGCCGCCCAGGCCAAGGCGCCCGTGCTTCAGCAGCTCGTGGTGTTCAAGAGCGGCAAGGCCGTGGCGAAGAAGGCATCGTCGAAGGGCGTGCTGGTGAAGGTCGGGCACCACAGGTGCGCGGCCGGGACCGGCACGGCCCTGGCGCTGCTCGCGCGCTCCAAGGCCGGACACCTGCGCCTGCGCGACTTCGGCTCCTGCTCGCGCCATGCCCGCGACGGCAGCGGGCTTTTCGTGAGCGGCATCGGGTCCGATCGCAACAAGGGGCAGAACGGCTGGACCTACAAGGTCGGCCGCAGGGCGGCCACGGCGGGCGCGGCGGACCCGAGCGGCTCGTTCGGCAACGGCCACCGGCTGCGAAAGGGCCAGCGCGTGACGTGGTTCTACTGCCGCCTCGTGTCGGGCGGCTGCCAGCGCACGCTGGAGCTGAAGTCCGCGGCGGAGCCCGGCGGCGTGGCGACTACCGTGCGCGGCTATGACGACCGGGGCCACGGAGCGGCGGCGGTGGGCGCGGCGGTCAGGCTCGGCGGCGCCACCCAGCTCACCGATGCCAACGGCGTCGCGCACTTCGCGGTGGCGCCCGGGAGCTACAGGGCCTACGCGTCGAAGAAGGGGCTCGTTCGCTCGTTCACCGAGCGGGTCGTGGTGCGGTGAGCCAGTGCGCACCATCGCCGCAGTGCTCGCCTGCGGGCTTGCGCTCGCCGGCTGCGGGCTCGGGGAGGGCGCGCAGCGCAAGGGGGGCGGCGCAGAGCTGCGGGTTACCCGCGACTTCGGCCGCGTCGAGCTCGGCGAGGCGAAGCTCGCCAAGGTGCGTGAGGGGTCGACGGTCATGCGCTTCCTGCGCTCGCGCTTCAAGATCACCACGCGCTTCGGCGGCGGCTTCGTGCAGTCCATCAACGGTCTCGAGGGCGGCGGCGAGGGCGGCCGCCTGGACTGGTTCTTCTGGGTCAACGGCATCGAGTCGAGCGTGGGCGCCGCTGACTACGCGCTGTCGCCTGGGGACCACGTGCAGTGGGACCGGCGCGACTGGAGCGCCACGATGAGGGTGCCGGCGATCGTGGGCGCCTTCCCCGAGCCGTTCCTGCACGGGACGAAAGGCAAGCGGCCACCCGTGCGCGTGGAATGCGACGACCCCGGCCGCGGACCCTGCGCCGAGGTGAAGCGAAGGCTGGAGCGGCTGGGTGTCTCGACCTCCACCAGCACGGTGGGGGCGCCAGGCACCGAGAAGGTGCTCCGCGTGGTGGTGGCGCCGTGGAAGGAGGCGCGCCTGGTGAGCGCCGCGGCGGCGCTCGAGAAGGGCCCGGGTCAGAGCGGCGTGTTCGCCCGCTTCGCCGCCGACGGCAGCTCGCTCTCGCTGCTGGACGAGAATGGGAAGCCCGCCCGCCGTGTCCTGCCGGGCGCCGGCACGGGCATCGTGGCCGCCACGCAGGACGCGCGGGGTGACGCCGTGTGGCTGGTCACGGCGCTCGACTCCAAGGGCCTCGCGACCGCGGCGCACACGCTCGACGCGAGCAAGCTGAGGAACGCGTTCGCGGTGGCGGCCACCGGGCGTGTGGTCGAGAAGCTGCCGCTGGCGAAGCGATGAGGTTCGTTCCGACCTACCGGCCGCGCTCGAGCGCGCTGCACGCCGCCCGCGCCGGCGCCTCGGCGGGGTTCTGCTGCGCCTTCGCCCTTGCCGGCGCCCTCTACGAGGATCCGCTCGTGCTGGGCGCGGCGCTGGCGGGCGTGCTGCTGGCCGCGGCGGCCGCCGGGGTGGGGTCGGAGGTCAGACGAACGCTGTGGCTGTCGCTGCCGCTGGCGCTGCTCGTGACGCTGGTTAACCCGCTCGTCTACTCCGAGGGGGGCACGCTGCTCGTGCGCGGCGGCGAGTTCCTCGGCCACCGCTTCGACATCACACTGGAGGCGCTCGTTTCCGGCGCGCTGGCCGGCTTCCGCGTCGTGGTGATCGTGACCGCGCTCGGCCTGATGTCGGCCGCCGTCGACCCCGACGAGCTGCTGAAGCTGTTCCGGCGCGTGTCCTACCGCTCGGCGCTGACCGCGTCGCTGGCCACCCGGCTGGTGCCGGTACTCGCGCGCGACGCCAGCCGCATGAGCGACGCCGCCCGCTGCCGCGCGCGGCCGGCCGAACGGCTGGCCGTGCTGCGAGCCGCGCTGTCGGGCGCGCTCGACCGCGCGGTGGACGTGGCGG
>DAIMGB010000002.1:0-10349 GCA_036724195.1 Thermoleophilaceae bacterium | reverse complement strand
CGTACAGCGCAGCACTGCGCTCGGTGCTGGCTTCGAGGTACGCGGCTACGCCCTGGCGGGGCGCCCGGCGCACGGGCGCGCGCCGTGGTCGCGCCACGACCTGCGCGTGGCCGGCGCGGCGCTGGCGGTGGCGGCCTTCGCGCTGGCGGGCCGGCTGGCGGGGGTGGGCGCGGTGGAGACCTATCCGACCCTGGACCTGGCGGCCGGGCCGGGCGAGCTGGCGCTGGCCGTGGGGCTCGTGGCCTTCGCGGGGCTGCCATTCGCCGGCGCCGCGGCGCGGCTGGGGGTGGCGCGTGGCTGAGCCACTGGCAACCGTCGAGCGGTTGACCTACACCTATCCCGGCGCGCCGGCGCCGGCCCTCGCGGACGTCTCGCTGCAACTCGAGCCGGGCAGCTTCACGGTGCTGGCGGGCACGTCCGGCTCGGGCAAGTCCACGCTGCTGCGTGCGCTCTGCGGCCTGGTGCCGCACTTCCACGGCGGCGACGTTCGCGGCGAGCTGTCGGTGGGCGGCCTCGACGTGCGTGACAACGGCCCGGGCGAGCTCGCCGCGGTGTGCGGGACGGTCTTTCAGGATCCCGAGACGCAGGTCGTGATGGGCGGCGTGCACGCCGAGCTGGCGCTGCCGCTCGAGCACCGCGGCCAGCCACCCGGGGCGGTGGCGCGAGCCGTCGAGGAGACGGCGCTGGCGCTGGGTGTCGCGCACCTGCTGGAGCGCCGCACCGAGACGCTGTCCGGCGGGGAGCTCCAGCGCGTGGCGATAGCCGCCGCGCTGGTGCACAGGCCGGCCCTGCTGCTGCTCGACGAGCCCACCTCGCAGCTCGACCCCGTGGCCGGCGACGAGTTGATCTGGATGCTGCGCCGCCTGAACGAGGACTGGGGCACCTCGGTGGTGCTGGCCGAGCATCGCCTGGAGCGCTGCCTGCCTGCCGCCGACCGGGTGCTGGCGCTGTCGGGTGGGCGGATCGCGTGCGACGCGGACCCGCGCGCCTTCCTCGGCTGGGCCGCTGCCTCAGCGCCCGAGCTGGTGACCCCGGTCGGCAGGCTCTTCTCGCTGGCCGGCCTCGGCCCGCTGCCGGCGTCGGTGAAGGAGGCGCGAAGCGCGCTGCGCAGCGGCGGCCTCGCGCCCGGGGATCCGCCCAGCGACGAGGCGCCTACCGAGCGCCCGGTGCGCCGCCTCTTCCGGCGCCGCCCGGCCGCGCCCGCAGCCGTCGAGGTGCGCGGCGCCTGGCTGGAGCTCGAGGACGGGCCGGTGGTGTTGCGCGGGGTTGACCTGCGCTTCGAGCCCGGCGAACGGGTGGCGCTGATGGGTCGAAACGGCGCCGGCAAGAGCACGCTGCTGCGGCTGGCGCGCGGGCTCGTGGAACCCACGCGCGGAAAGGTGGAGCGGGCCGGCAACGTGGCGCTGCTCCTGCAGAACCCCGGCGACTACCTGATCCACGAGCACGCCGAGGAGGAGGCGGGCCGCGACGCGCTGGCGGCGGCCGGCCTGGCAGGACGGGAGCGCTCGAACCCGCGCGACCTCTCGGGCGGCGAGCGCCAGCGGCTGGCGCTCGAGGTGGCGCTGGGCGACGGCGGCCAGGCGGCAGTGCTGCTCGACGAGCCCACGCGCGGGATGGATCGCCCGCACCGGCAGGCGCTCACGGAGCGCGTCGAGCGCCTGGCGAGCGAGGGGGCCGCCGTGGTGGTGGCAACCCACGACACCGAGTTCGCGGCGGGCTTCGCCACGCGGGTTGTGCTGATGGGCCCCGGCAAGGTGATCGCCGACGGGCCGCCGCGCGACGTGCTGGCCGGCGGCTGGCACTTCTCGACGGAGGTCGCGCGCGCGCTCGACGGCGCGGCGCTGACCCCGGAGGAGGGTGCAGCGGCGCTGCGCAGGGAGCTGGTCACGTGAGCTGGCAGCTGGGCTCCTTCGTGCTGCTGGCCCTCGTGCTGCTGGGCGGCTTTCTCTGGTACGAGCGCGAGCGCCCGCCGGCGCGGGTTCTCGCCCTGGTCGCGGCACTGGCCGCCCTGGCCGTGGTCGGGCGCCTGGCCTTCGCGGCCTTCCCCAACGTCAAGCCGACCACCGACATCGTGCTGTTCTCCGGCTACACGCTCGGCGCCGTGCCGGGCTTCGCCGTCGGGGCGGTCACCGCCCTGGTGTCGAACGTCTTCCTATCGCAGGGTCCCTGGACCGTCTGGCAGATGGCCGGCTGGGGCGGCGTGGGGGCGGGGGCGGCGCTGCTGGCGCGCACGGCCCGGCGCCGGGAGCCGAGCCGCGTCTGGCTGGCCGTGGCCTGCGGCTTCGCGGGCTTTGCCTTCGGCGCTTGGATGGACGTGTACCAGTGGACGCTCGCCTCGCGCCAGGACCTCGACTCCTACCTCGCGGTGTCCGCCAGCTCGCTGCCGTACAACCTGGCCCATGCGATCGGCAACGTGCTCTTCTGCCTGGTGATCGGGCCGGCCTTCATCCGCGCGCTGCGCCGCTACCGCGCGCGGCTCGAGGTGCGCTGGGAGAAGGCGCCACCGCGCGCCGCGGCGGCCGCCGCCGTCGTGATCGCGCTCGCCGTGGCGGCTGGGGCCGGCGCCCCGCCGGCGCAGGCGGCCTCGGCCGGCTCCAAGGCGGCCTCCTACCTGCTGCGCGCTCAGAACCACGACGGCGGCTTCCCGGGCGCCCCGAAGCAGGGCTCGAGCCCGCTGGTGACCGGCTGGGGCGCGCTAGGCCTGGCGTCGGCGCGGCACAACCCGCGCGACGTTCATCGCAAGCACGGCCGTTCGGTCTCGCGCTACCTGGCTGCCAGCCCGGCCTCGATGAGCGACATCGGCTCGATCGAGCGCACCATCCTCGTGCTGAAGAGCGCCGGGCTATCCCCGCGCAAGTTCGCGGGCCGGGACCTGGTGGCGAAGGTGAAGGCGAAGCGCCGCAAGGACGGCTCGATCGCCGGCTTCGTGAGCTACACGGCGTTCGGCGTGCTCGCGCTGCGAGCCGCCGGACAGACCGGCGTGTCCGCCCAAGCGCGCTACCTCGTGCGGGCCCAGGCCTCCGACGGTGGCTTCGGCATCGCCACCTCCGCGGCCAGCGACCCCGACATGACCGGCGCGGTGCTGCAGGCGCTTGCCGCGGCCGGCCGAGCAACAGGCGGCGTGAAGAGCCGCGCCGTGAGCTTCCTACGCGCGCGCCAGAACGCCGATGGCGGCTTCGGCGCCCTGCGCGGCGCGAGCTCGAACGCCCAGTCCACCGCCTACGCCGTCCAGGGCCTGGTGGCCGCCCACGCGGGCTCGGAGGTCGCCGCTCGCGCCATCGCCTACTTGAAGCGCCTACAGCGCGCCGACGGCAGCATCCGCTACTCGCGCACCAGCGCGCAGACGCCGGTCTGGGTGACGGCCCAGGCGCTGATGGCCCTGCGCCGCAAGCCGCTGCCGATAGCCACGGCGCCGCGCAGGAAGCACCGCTCGCATGCGTCGGCCGCGGCCGACGCGAGCCACACGGCGCGGAAGGGCGCGCGCGGGGCGCACGTGCTGCCGGGGACGGCGAAGGCCAAGACGGAGACCAAGGGCCCGAACGGCGAGCGCAGCGCCGCCGCGGGCCACGCGGCCGCGCGCACCCCGGGCCTGGACGACTCCACACTCAAGACCGACCCGCCTCGCAAGACCCGCCTGGCGGCCCATTCGGGGAAGGGCGTGCCAGGCTGGCTCGTGGTGCTGGCCATCGCGCTCGCGCTGGCGGCGGTGTTCCTCATGCGCAGGCGGCTCGGCCGCTTCATCGGGGTTAGCCGCCCGGCTTGACCAGGCGGACGGCCGCGCGGTCGCCCAGGGCGAGCAGGTGCGGCAGCGGCTTGCCGAGGGCGGTGATCAGCACACCGTTCGTCGCGCCCCGCCGCCGCGCCAGGGGCGGCCCCGCCGCGGATGCGAACGCCGCCGCGCCGGCGAGCGGACGGCACATGACCGTGATCTCGGCGATCGTGTCGCCCGGCCCCGGCCGCAGCAGGTCCACGCCCTCGACGGGCCGGCCGCCCACGCGGGCGCGCCAGAAGAAGGCGTGGGCGCTCTCGCCGGTCAGCTCGTCGGTGAACTCCACGTCCTTCATCACGTCGAAGATCACCTGGTACAGCGCCTCGACTTCGTCCTTGCCACGGAACGGCTCGCTGATCAGCGGTGAGTGCAGGACTATGTCGGGGGCGAACGCCGCGACGAGAACGGACGGGTCGCCCGAGTCCCAGGCCGCCCTGAAGGGAGTCGCCCACATGCCGCCGACCCTAGTGGCCTAGGGCTGGAAATTGTTCCGAACACCTCTGTAGGCTGCTCGCGTGGCTACGCGCGCGCTGGTGTCGGACCGCGTCTTCGGCGAGCTCTGCGAGGGCATTCTCGGCGGCCGCTACCAGCCGGGCGAGAAGCTGCCCACGCAGCGCACGCTGGCCGCCGAGCTCGGCGTGAACATGGCGTCGGTCCGCGAGGCGGTGAAGCGGCTCGAGCAGCTCGAGCTCGTGGAGGTGCGCCACGGCGATGCGATGCGCGTGCGCGATTGGCGCGAGCACGGCGGGCTGGACGTGATCGGCCACGTGCTGTTCAGCGCGGGCGGGCTGGACCGCTCCACGCTCGCCGCGCTGCTCGAGGCCCGCCGGCTGATGCTGTCCGAGTGCGCGCGGCTGGCGGCGGGGCGGCGGTCGGCCGAGCAGGCGCGCCGGCTGGCCGAGCTGGCCGAGCGGGTGCCCGAGGCAGAGGATGCGGCTGCCGCCCAGGCGCTCGACTTTGCCTTCATGACCGAGCTCGTGGAGGCGGCCGGCAACGTCGTGTTCGTGCTCATCCTGAACTCGATCCGCCGGCTCTACTTCGACCACGCCGACCTGTTCGAGGGCGTCGTTGCCGAGCCCGGCCTGGCGCCGCTCTACCGCCGCGCCGCGGCGGCGATCGAGGCGGGCGCCCCGGCGCGCGCGGCGAGCGCGCTGGCTGACCTGGCGGCGCTGCAGGAGCGCGGCCTGCTCGAGGCGACCGGATGACGCTGCTGGTGCTGAGCCCGCGCGAGGCCTCGATCTTCGCCTGCGTGTGCGACACGGTTGTGGCGCCCGAGCCGCTGCTGCCGCCGGTCCGCAACACCGACGCGGTGACCTTCTTCGACCGCTGGCTGGTGCTGTCGCCGCGGCTGAACCGGGCCGGACTGCGCGTGCTCCTCTATGCCGCGGAGCTGGCGCCGCGGCTGCTGGGCTTCCGTGGTCGGCTGCGGGCGCTGGCCGAGGCCGACCGCGCCCGCGTCCTCGACATGCTCGAGCGCGTCGGCGAGCCGCGCGTGCGGGAGCTCGTGCGCCTGTTCAAGGGCGTCGCCTGCCTGAGCTACTACGGCGACGACGCGGTGATGCTGCAGCTCGGCTACGACGCCGACGCCAACGTGCGCCGCGGGCGCGAGCTGCGAGCTCGCGAGGGCCGGCCATGAGGCCCACCGGCGCCGCCGCCTACAGCGACGGCCGAGGTGCCTTCCTGCCGAGCGTCGAGCGCGTCGAGGACGGCCGCTCCATCCAGGGCGAGCGCATCGTGCGCGCCGACGCCGTGGTGATCGGCACCGGAGCCGGCGGCGCGCCCGTGGCGAAGGAGCTGGCCGAGGGCGGGATGCGGGTGGTGATGCTCGAGGAGGGGCCGCGCCACACCACGGACGACCTGACCGCCCGCCCGCGGGAGATGACGGCCCGCCTCTACCGCGACGCGGGCCAGCAGGCCACCCTCGGCAACGTGCCGATCCTGCTGCCGCTCGGCAAGGCCGTGGGCGGCACGACGCTCGTGAACTCGGGTACCTGCTTCCGCACGCCCGAGCCGGTGCTCGAGCTGTGGGCGCGCGAGTTCGGCCTCGAGGCGCTCACCCCGGACGAGCTCGACCCCTTCTTCCGCCGCGTGGAGCGCGAGCTGAACGTGAGCCAGGTGCCGCCCGACCTGGCCGGCAACAACGCCCTGGTGGCAAAGCGCGGCGCCGATGCGCTCGGCTGGTCGGGCGACTTCCTCTACCGCAACGTGCGCGGCTGCGTGGGCTCGGGCGTGTGCGCGTTCGGGTGCCCCACCTCCGCCAAGCAGCACACCGGCATCACCTACGTGCCGCGCGCTTGGGAGGCGGGCGCCGTGACATACAGCTCCACGCTGGCGCGCGAGATCGAGCTGCGCGGCGGCCGCGCGCGAGGCGTGGTGGCGAGCACGGCCGGCGGCGGCACGCTGCGCGTGCAGGCGGACATCGTGGTGATCGCCTGCGGTGCCATCCACACCCCGCTGCTGCTGCGCCGAAACGGCCTGGGCGGCGGCTCGGGCCAGCTCGGCAAGAACCTGGCCATTCACCCGGCCACCGCGGTGCGCGCCCGCTTCGACGAGCGCATCGACATGGCTAAGGGCGTGCCGCAGTCCTACTACGTCGACGAGTTCGCGGGCGAGCGCATCATGTTCGAGGGCGCGGCGGGGCCGCCCGACTACCTGGCGATGACCTTCCCGTTCTCGCGTGAGCGCCACCGTGAGCTGATGCTCGACTTCCCGCGGCTGGCCCAGTTCGGGGTGATGGTGTCCGACCGCTCGCGCGGCGAGGTGCGGGAGCGGCTGGGGCGCACCGAGGTGCGCTACGACCTCTGCCCCGACGACGTAGCGGCGTTCAAGCGCGGGGTCGAGCTGCTCACGGAGCTCTACTGGGCGGCCGGGGCGAAGACCGTCTACCAGCCAGTGCGCGGGATCGACGAGCTGCACCACGGCGACCCCGGCCCGCTGCCGGGCCGCGAGCTGCGGGCCAGCGACCTCACCCTCATGGCCTTCCACCCGCTTGGCAGCGCGCGCGCCGACGCGCGGCCCGAGCACGGCGTCGTGGACGGCGACCTGAGGCTGCACGGGGCCGAGGGCGTGTACGTGGCAGACGCGAGCGCGGTGCCGAGCTCGCTGGGGGTGAACCCGCAGATCACGATCATGGCGCTGGCCACGCGCCTGGCCTTCCACCTGCTCGGCAAGGCGCCGCCGCTGGAGGAGCCGGAGCCCGAGGCGATGGCGCAGCCGCGCATTCACGCGGCGCACGCCGCGGCGGCCTAGCCCTTCAGCTGGCGGGCCACCAGCGCGTCCAACAGCCGGTCCGGGAGCACGGTGGACATGAAGGCGCGCAGCTTCGCGTCGCGGCCCACGAGGTAGCGCGTGTGCGGCCGGCGCGCCGTCAGCGCCTGGCCGATCACCTTCGCCACCTCGGCCGGATCGAGACCCGTCTCGGTCTCGATCTTCTCGACCTCGCGGCGCAACCCGGCGATCAGGTCGCTGTAGTCGCGCTCAGCCTCGGGCGGCATGGAGGCGATCAGCTCGTCGGCCGCCGCGCTGCCCTTGCCCCAGATCGGCGTCTTCACCGCTCCCGGCTCCACCAGGATCACCTCGACCGCGCCGCGCAGCTCCTGGCGGAGTGCGTCGCTGGCGCCCTCCAGGCCGAACTTCGAGGCGTTGTAGGGCCCGGTAAGCGGCAGCGCCATCCGTCCGCCGATCGAGCTGACCATCACGATCCGCCCCCGAGCGGCGCGGAGGCCGGGCAGGAAGGCCTGGGTAACGGCTATCTGGCCGATCAGGTTGATCTCGAGCTGGTCGCGCAGGCCCTCGATCGGCACGTGCTCGAGCGGCGACGACACGGCGATGCCGGCGTTGTTCACGAGGCCCGCCAGCGGCCGACCGCCAAGCTGGTCGCGTGCCCCCGCGATGGAGTCGGCGTCGGTCACGTCGAGCATCAGCGGCTTGACGCCCTGCGAGCGCAGCCGCTCGGCGTCCTCCTGCTTTCGCACGCCGGCGCGCACCTCGAAGCCGAGCTGGGTCAGGTGGCGCACGCTGGCCTCGCCGATTCCCGACGACGCTCCGGTCACGACCACCGTTCCGCTCGCCATCGGCTGGAACCTACCCGGGCTGCGGTAGCGTCGGGCGCGTGGACGTGGAGCAGGCCATCCGGGAGCGCCGCACGCACAAGGCGTTCGGCCCCAAGCCCGTGGACCGGCAGACGCTCGACGAGCTGCTCGAGCTGGCGCGCTGGGCGCCCAACCACAACCTCACGAACCCGTGGCGCTTCCGCGTGCTGGGCCCGGAGGCACTGGCGAAGCTGAAGGAGGCGGCGGGCGAGGAGGGCGCCGCGAAGCTCGATCGCGCGCCGACGCTCGTGGCCGCCTCCGTGGTGCAGACGGGGGACGAGGTGCAGGACGAGGAGGACGTGAGCGCCAGCTCGGCGGCGGTCTACATCGTGCTGCTGGCGGCGCACGCGCGCGGCCTCGTGGGCTACTGGCGCACACCGGGCGTGCTGCGCACCGACGCGGGCCGCGAGGCGCTTTGCCTGGCCCACGGCGAGCGGCTGCTAGGCCTGATCCACCTCGGGCCGCAGCGACAGGAGAGGGAGCCGCCCGAGCGGCTGCCGCCCGGCGACTACGTAACGTACCTGGCGTGATCCCGCGGGCCGACGCTCTGGCCGCACTGGAGCGCGACGACTTCGACCTCGTCGTGGTGGGCGGGGGCATCACCGGCGCGGGCGTGGCACTGGACGCGGCCTCGCGCGGCTACAGCGTCGCTCTCGTCGAGCGCCACGACTTCGCCTCGGGCACCTCCAGCCGCTCCTCCAAGCTCGTGCACGGCGGCCTTCGCTACCTGCAGAACTTCGACCTCGGCCTCGTGCGCGAGGCGCTGCTCGAGCGCTCGCTGATGGTCACGCTGGCCCCGCACCTGGTGAAGCCGCTGCCGATGATCGTGCCGTCGTTCGACGGTAAGCGGCCCGACCGGCTCATGGGCGTAGGGCTGAACATGTACGACGTGATGTCGTGGCGGCGCGGCCGCGGCCGGGGCCGGGACGAGCCACTGGTGGACTGGAGTCCCGAGCGCCACCGCACGATCGACGCCGCCGAGGTGGTCGAGCTGCTGCCGGCGCTCGCCGGCCGCGGGCCCAGCGCCGGCTACCTGTTCTACGACTGCCAGACCGACGATGTGCGCCTGGTGCTGACCGTGCTCGGCGAGGCCGAGCGTTTCGGCGCCGTGCTCGCCAACGGCTGCGAGGCGACCGGCCTGGTCGAGCGCGAGGGGCGGGCCGCGGGCGTGCTGGTGCGCGACGCCGCGAGCGGCAAAGAGTTCGAGCTGCGCGCCGACAGCGTGGTGAACGCCACCGGCGTCTGGGCCGACAGGCTTCGCCCCGATGAGCTGTACGCCGAGGAGGAGGTGCCGCGCATCCGGCCGAGCCGCGGCACCCACCTGATCCTCGCCCGCGAGGACCTGGCTGTGGATGCCGGCGCCATCGTGCCCGCCGCCGACGGCCGCACGATCTTCGTGCTGCCGTGGCTCAACCGCACGCTGATAGGCACCACCGACAACGACTACGAGGGCGGCCTCGACCACGTCCCGCCCGGCCACGACGACATCGACTACCTGCTGCGCGCCTGCAACGCCTTCTTCGGCACCTCGCTGTCGCCGTCCGACCTCGTTAGCGCTTACGCCGGGGTCCGCCCGCTGATCTCGAGCGGCGACCAGGGCAAGTCGGTGGACATCTCCCGCAAGGCCGAGCTCTACGAGACCAGCTCGGGCCTGGTCACGATCACCGGCGGCAAGCTCACCACCTGGCGCCGCATGGCCAAGCTGGCGGTGGACCGGGTGGTGGAGCGCGAGGGCCGCGAGGCGCCCTGCCGCACCGAGCAGATCCCGCTCGGCATGCCGGTGGACCCCGCCGAGCTGCCGGACGTGGAGGGCGTGGACGAGGAGAGCGTGCGCCATCTGGCCGCGCGCTACGGCTACGCCGCCTTCGACGTGCTGGAGCAGGCGCAGGAGTCGCCGGAGCTGCGGCGGCGCATCGTCGCGGACCTGCCCGACATCGCGGCCGAGGCCGCCTTCGCCGTGCGCCGCGAGCAGGCCGGCGCCCTCTCCGACGTGCTGCTGCGCCGCACACGCCTGGGGCTGACCGCGGCGCGCGCTCTCTGTGGCGACACCGACGGCGCCGAGGTGGCCGCGCGCGCGATGGGCGGCGAGCTCGGCTGGGACGACGCGCGCGTGGCGCGCGAGGTCGAGGACTGGGCCGAGGAGGCCCGCGCCGAGGGCCTCGTGCCCGAGGGCGGCTCCGTGCCGGTGGCGGCGGGCGACGCGCCAAGCGAGGAGGGGTCCGCGTGATCCTGCGCCTCCGCGAGCGCCGGCTCGAGCTGCCGCCCGGTCGGCGGCTCCTGATGGGCATCGTGAACGCCAGCCCCGACTCGTTCTCCGACCCGGGCCGGCGCCCGCTGGACGAGCTCGTCGAGTTGGCGCGTTCCCGCGCACGCGCGGGCGCGGAGCTGGTGGACGTGGGCGGCGAATCGGGCCGCACCGACCGCGAGCCGGTGCCAGAGGACGAGGAGATCGCCCGCGTGGCGCCGCTCACCGAGCGGCTGGCGGCGGA
>DAIMGB010000001.1:54577-63761 GCA_036724195.1 Thermoleophilaceae bacterium | reverse complement strand
CCGCAACGAGATCCGCGCGCACGGGCGCGGCGGCTAGCGGTGCAGGTGCCACCTCCCGCGCGGAGTGTGAGTACGATCGCCGCGTGCTGAAGCGACCTGTCGTGCTGGCAGCGGTCCTCGGCGGTGCGCTGGTCATGTCGGCGTCCGCGTCCGCGGCGCACCACCGCGTGCTCCTCGTGGGCACCTACCACCACCACCGCGGCCACTACAAGACGATCCAGTCCGCGATCGACGCCGCCAAGTCCGGCGACTGGGTGCTCGTCGGCCCGGGCGTCTACCACGAGCAGGCCGACCACCGCGCCAACCGCGGCCCGCAGCCCGCCAACCTGCCGGCGGGAGTGGTCATCGCCACGCCCGGCGTCACGCTGCGGGGCATGGACCGCAACAAGGTCGTCGTCGACGGGACGCTGCCCAGCGCGAAGGGCTCGTGCAGCAACGCGGAGGCCGACCAGGACCTCGGCGTGAAGGGCGACGACGGCAAGGCGCTGGGCCGCAACGGGATCGTCGTCTACAAGGCCGACGGCGTGAAGGTCGAGAACCTCACCGCCTGCAACTTCCTCCACGGCTCGGGCAGCACCGGCAACGAGATCTGGTTCAACGGCGGCGACGGCAGCGGCAAGATCGGCCTCGGGCGCTTCTACGGCTCCTACCTCAACGCGACCTCGACCTTCTTCAAGGACGAGGACACCGCGGCCGAGTACGGGATCTTCTCGTCGAACTCCAACGGCCCCGGCCGCTGGGACCACACCTACGCGAGCAACTTCAACGACTCCGACTACTACATCGGGGCCTGCGCGCAGGTGTGCAACCAGGTCATGAACGACGCGCACGCGGAGTACTCGACGCTCGGCTACTCGGGCACCAACGCGGGCGGCTCGCTGGTGATCAAGAACTCCGAGTTCGACAACAACCGCGACGGCTTCGACACCAACAGCCAGAACAACGACGACGCGCCGTCGCCCCAGGACGGGGCCTGCCCGATGGGCGCCACGAGCCCGATCACGCACACGCAGTCGTGCTGGGTGTTCATGAACAACTACGTCCACGACAACAACAACCCCGACGTCCCCGGCGCCGGCGCCGCGGGCGCGAGCCCACTCGGCACCGGCATGTCGATCGCGGGCGGGCGCAACGACACGATCATGAACAACCGCTTCGAGAACAACGGGGCGTGGGCGATCGTGCTCGTCCCGTACCCCGACACAGAGACCCCGCCGGCCATCGCGCATTGCGAGGGCGGGATCTCCGGGCCGAACGACCTCTGCCTGTTCGACGACTGGGGCAACGAGATCGCCGGCAACACGTTCAAGCACAACGGCTTCTTCGGCAACGACACCAACAGCGACTTCGGCGAGATCACGACGACCGCCGCGCCGACGAACTGCTTCCACGGCAACCAGGAGGCGGGCGGCGGCGCGGTCACCAGCTCGCCGGCCGGACTCCAGGACTCCAAGCCCACCTGTGGCGGCCAGTCCCAGCCCGACTCCAACCCGTCGATGACCAACCAGGTCCTGTGCGACACCCAGTTCGTGGGGCCGACGCCGTGCATCGGCGGGACCTATCCGCAGCAGCAGAAGATCGTCATGCACCCGCTTCCGGCGGGCCTGAGGACGATGCCGAAGCCGTGCGCGGGCGTGCCGGCGAACGCGTGGTGCCCGAAGCGGCACCGCAAGCGCTCCACCTGAGCGCGCCGCCGCCTGCCCAGCGACTGCGCGCCCACGAGGTGGGCGTGACCGTGTTCGACGCCCGCCTGCTGGCGCCGACCACGCTGGAGGTCGGCACGGGGGAGCTCATGGCGGTCATCGGCCCGAGTGGCACGGGCAAGACGACGCTGCTGCGGGCGCTCGCCGGTGTCCTGGAGCCGACCGAGGGAGAGGTCCGGCTCGGCGACGACCCGGTTGCCGAGCGCTCCACCGAGATCGGCTACCTGCCCGTCGGACAGACGGTCCACGACCAGCTCACCGTTCGCGAGGCGATCGACTACGCGGCCGTGCTGCGCCTGCCCGCCACCCTCTCCCCCGAGGAGATCCGCGCGCGCGGCGACGAGGTGCTCGCCGAGCTGCGGCTAACCGATCGCGCCGATGCGCGGATCGGGTCGCTCTCGGGTGGCGAGTACAAGCGTGCCGCGTTCGCGGTCGAGCTCGTCGGACGCCCGTCGATGCTCTTGCTCGACGAGCCGGCGACCGGCCTGGACCCGGGCCTCGAGCGCCGCCTGATGGCGATCCTGCGGCGGGTCGCCGACCAGGGGCGCGGGGTCGTCGTCGTCACCCACGCGACCAGCTCGCTCGCGATGTGCGACAGCGTCGCGGTCATGGGTCACGGGGGAAGGCTGCGCTTCGCGGGCACGCCTGACGCCGCGCTCGCCCACTTCGGCGTCGAGGCGTTCGACGCGATCTACGAGGTGCTCGAGTCCGACGAGCCGGCCGCACCCGTCCCCACCGATGCACAGCGATTCTTCGTGCGTCGCGCGCGGCGCATGCGCCCTGCGCCCACCGGGCCGTTCGCGAACCACTTCGCCGTCCTCGCGGGGCGCTACGCGCGCTGCATGCTGCGCGATGGGCGCACGCTCTGGGTCCTGCTCGTCCAGGCACCGGTCATCGCCATCTGCATCGGCGTCGTTCTCCCGCGCGACGTGCTCGCGCAGTCGAGCCTCGCGTCGTTCTACGCGGTGTTGCTGTCCTTCCTGCTGATCACTGGCAGCGTGTGGCTGGGCGTCATCTCGGCCTGTCGCGAGATCGTCAAGGAGCGCGCGATCGTCGAGCGCGAAGCTGCGGCCGGAGTGCGGCTGGAGGCCTATCTCGCGGCGAAGGTCGCGGTGCTCTTCACGCTTGCCGTCGTCCAGGTGGTCCTGCTCGTCGCGATCACGGTCTTCCTCCAGCCGCTGCATCAGGACTCCACGACCTACCTCGCGGTGGTCGCGCTGTGCGTCCTGGCCGCCTGGGCATCCGTCGCGATGGGCCTGGCGGTCTCGGCGTTCGCCCGCAGTCCCGATCAGGCGAGCTCGGCGGTGCCCCTGCTGCTGATCCCCCAGCTGCTGTTCGCCGGGGCGATCGTCCCCACGAGCGTCATGCCCGGGCCGATCAGCGCGCTCTCGAACCTCGCGTTCGCCCGCTGGGCGCTCGCCGGCTTAGGCCACGCGATGCACCTCGGCGATTCCCTGTCCGAGGACGTGAGCGCGGTCGCCGGCTACCAGCGCGACTTCTTCGCTGCCACCCCGGCGGCGGCGGCCGTGGCGATGCTCGTGTTCGCGGCGATTGCCCTCTTCGTCGCCCTACGCGGACTGCAGCGACGTCCTGGCTCAGGAGAGGGCACCAGGAGGTAGCACGTAGCGCAGCGGCTTCCGCGGGTCCGCTCCGCCGCGGTCGTGGAGCCGGGCGCTATGCAGGCCGCGCCTGGAGGCCACAGCAACCAGGTCCTCGGGCTCCCCGGCATGGGCGGTGATCCACGCCAGGATCGCTGACGAGTCGGTGCCCTCCGCGAGGATCGCGGCACGCTCGATCACCTCGCCGCCGGAGGGGTGGGGCCGCGACAAGCGCGTGACCAAGGCACGGATCGCGTCGTCGTCCACGGTCAGGCTCGACCTTCGGCGCCGGCGAGAAGCCGCGTGGCGATAGCGCGGGCCACGTTGCCCGGACCGGTGATGGTGACATTCGCCACTGCGTAACTCCCGTCAATCGACTCGAACGGATCTCCGCGATGTAGTTTCGCATGAGCGCTCGCGAACGCGGGTGGTGCACTAGGCAAGCTGAACCTGCTCTGTGCCGAAGGCCGCGTGGACGTGAGGTCGACGTTCACGGCATGGTCCTGGCGGCGCGGCGCGGCGGGGCCAGGACGCGCCCGGCCGGCCCGTCGAGTTGGTCGAGCGCGGCGCGGATCGCCTCGTGGTGGCGGGGTTGGTGACCGCGGGTCTTCAGCACGTAGATCGCCGAGCCCGCGAAGACCAGCGCCAGGCCGACGGCGACCTCGGCGCGCCCGATGAACAGCAGCTGCGACAGCGCGGCCAGGAGGCCGAGCACCGGCAGCGCCGGCCCGAGCGGGAGGCGCAGCGCGCCCGAGGGCCGCAGCATCGTCGCGCGGGCAGCGGCGAGGTTGATGAGGGCCATGGCGGTGATTGCGGCGACGTTGGCCAGCCCGATGACCGACTGCGTCTGGCGGCTGAGGATCAGCGCGACGTAGAGGACCGCGCCGAGCAGGACGCTGGCCGCGGGATGGCCACGCCACATGCGCCCCAGGACCGTGGGCACCTCCTTGTCTCCGGCGAGGCGGACCATGATCTCCGAGGAGCCGAGGATGTTCGCGTTGCCCGCCGACATGGTGGAGACGAGGGCGCCGATCGGGATGAGGACGCCGCCCCACGAGCCCATCAGGTGCTCGGCCGCCGTCCCCACGCTGGCCTCGTCGTAGGTGTGGATGCCGCCGGCCAGGAGGGCCACCACGACGCCGAGATAGACCAGCATCACCACGCCCATGCTGATCAGGATCGCGCGCGGCACGGTCCGGCGGGCGTCGCGGATGTCGCCCGCCATGTTGGTCACGACATTGAAGCCCAGGAACGCGATGAACAGCAGCCCGCTGGTCGCCAGCACAGACGAGGTCCCGTGCGGGGCGAACGGCGCGAGACGCGCGCGGCCGAGGTGCGCGAAGGCGAAGGCGATGAGCAGCACGAGGATGGCGACCTTCAGACCGACGAGGACGACCTCCGCGCGCCCGATCACGCTCGCAGGGCCGAGGTTGAGGACCGTGAGGGCCACCGCGGCCGCCAGCGCCCACCACACCGTCGGGACCGAGGCGGCGAAGAACTCGTGCAGGTAGGCGCCGAAGGCGTTCAGCACGAAGGCGGCCCCGATCACGCCCCCCAGCCAGAACGCCCACGACGTCACGAAGGCCCAGTAGCGCCCCAGTGCGACGCCGACGTAGGCGTACCCGGACCCGCCCGGCACGGCGAGGCTCGCGACGACGGCGAACGACAGCGCCGACAGGAGCACGAGCACCCCCGCCAGGGCGAACGACACCAGCGCGGCGGGACCCGCCTTCTGCACCGCGATGCCCGAGAGCACGAACACGCCGGCGCCGACCATCGTCCCGACCGCAAACGCGACGGCGGAGACCAGGCCGATCTGCCGCGGCTGGGCAGAGGCGCTCATGCCCGAAACCTACGCACGTCATGATTCTGACCATGCCGCTCGAACACGTCGACGTGCTGATCATCGGCGCCGGCCTCTCGGGCGTCGGCGCCGCCTGTCACCTGCAGGTCAAGTGCCCGGGCAAGACCTTCGCCATCCTCGAGGCGCGTGACGCCATCGGCGGGACCTGGGACCTGTTTCGCTACCCCGGCATCCGCTCGGACTCCGACATGTACACCCTGGGCTACCGCTTCCGCCCGTGGGAGGAGGCCAAGGCCATCGCGGACGGCCCGTCGATCCGCAGCTACATCCGCGACACATCGCGCGACAACGGGATCGACCCGAAGATCCGCTTCGGGCATCGCGTCGTGCGCGCCGAGTGGGCGACGACGCAGGCGCGGTGGACGGTCGAGGCCGAACGCACCGACACCCAGGAGACGGTGCGCCTGACGTGCAGCTTCCTGTTCGGGTGCACGGGCTACTACCGCTACGACGAGGGCTACACGCCCGCCTTCGAGGGCACCGAGCGCTTCGCCGGACCGATCGTGCATCCGCAGCACTGGCCTGAGGACCTCGACTACGCCGGCAAGCGCGTCGTCGTGATCGGCAGCGGAGCCACGGCGGTGACACTCGTTCCCGCAATGGCTGAGCGCGCCGCGCACGTGACGATGCTCCAGCGCTCCCCGAGCTACGTCGTGACGCTGCCGGCCGAAGATCCGATCGCCAACGTCCTTCGTCGCGCGCTGCCCGCGAGGCTCGCGTACGCCATCGTGCGCTGGAAGAACGTGCTGCTGACCACGCTGTTCTTCCAGGCCAGCCGGCGCCGGCCGAGGCTCATCAAGGCGCTGATCCGCAAGGGCGTCGAGCGCCGCCTGCCGCAGGGCTACGACGTCGACAAGCATTTCAGGCCGCGCTACGCGCCGTGGGACCAGCGCGTCTGCCTGGTGCCCGACGGCGACCTGTTCGAGGCGATCGGCAGCGGCCGGGCGTCGATGGTCACCGACCGCATCGAGACGTTCACCGAGAAGGGACTCGAGCTCGCGTCGGGCGCCGAGCTGGAGGCCGACGTCATCGTCACCGCCACGGGTCTGAACATGCTGATGCTGGGCGGCATGGAGATCGTCGTGGACGGCCGGGAGATCGTGCCGTCCGAGACCGTGGGCTACAAGGGCATGATGCTCAGCGACGTGCCGAACCTGGCGATCGCGCTGGGCTACACGAACGCCTCGTGGACGCTCAAGTGCGATCTGGTCAGCGAGCACGTCTGCCGGCTGCTGCGTCACATGGACGACCACGGGTACCGGCAGTGCACCCCGCGGCGACCGGACCGCTCGCTCGCCACCGAGCCGTTCCTCGACCTGGCCTCCGGGTACGTGCTGCGATCCATCGACGCCCTCCCCAAGCAGGGCGACCGCGCGCCCTGGCGGCTACACCAGAACTACGCGCGCGACATCCTGCTGCTGCGGCACGGCGCGCTCGAGGACGGGGCCATGGAGTTCTCCAACGCGGACCCCGACGGAGGGCGCGCGGCGGACGCGGCAGAGCGCCTCGCGGCCTGAGGCGCTGGCGAGGTGAGCTGGTCCCATTATGGTACCATTTTGGGATGAGCAAGCAGATCGCGGTTCGCCTCGCGGACGATCTCGTGGAATTCGTCGACGAGATCGTCGGCACGGGTCAGGAGCGCAGCCGGGCCGCTGTCGTCACCCGGGCATTGGAGCGTGAGCGCCGGCGCGTCGTTGCGGCGCGCGACGCGGAGATCCTCGCTCGTACCGGTCCCGACCCCGAGCTGGCCGGCCTGGCCGAGCACGCCGCTGGTCTGCCGCTCGACCTCTGATGCGGCCGATCCATGTGGCGCGGCTCGACAAGACCAGGCCGGTCTTGGTCCTCACGCGGGAGCTCGTCCGGCCGCATCTGAACGCGGTGACCGTCGCGCCGATCACCACCACCGTGCGCGGTCTCTCGACCGAAGTGCCGGTCGACACGGCAAACGGCCTCGAGCAGCCCTCGGTCGTCAGCTGCGACCACCTCACCACGATCCCCACGAGCGCCCTGGGACCGCAGATCGGTCATCTGCTGGAGCATCAGGAGCGTGACCTCACCGCCGCGATTCACTCTGCGTTCGATCTGGACTGAAGCCCCTTGAGCCGCGGAGCCTCCGACCGGCAACGACGGTGCAACTGAGGTCGACTTCAACTCATTGTCGCTCGTCATCGTTCGAGCAGCTGGGTGCGAACGGCCGCAAGCGGGACCATCAGCGTGAGACCGTCGGCTGTGGCGGGCTCGAAGCCATAGCGGCGGTAGAAGCCGCCGGCCTCCTCGTCGATGGCGTCGACCAGCGCGGCGCGGAGGCCGATCTCCTCGGCCGCGGCGAGGATCCGCCCCAGACCGTTGCGCAGCAGGTGGCTTCCCAACCCCTGGCCCTGCCAGGAGGTCGTGACCGCGAGCCTGGCCAGCACGCAGACCGGGATCGGGTAGTGCCGTGAGACGCCAGTGCGGACAACGTCGGGCGCGGCGGCGTGCTCGACCTGCCCGGCGACGAGCGTGTAGTAGCCGACGACTCGCAGCTCCTCGTCGGTGCCGACGAACGTGCGCGCGACGTCACGACGCTGGGCCTGCCCGGCATACGCGCGCAGCCACCGGTCGAGCACCGGCCTGCCGCATTCAAAGTCCGCGAGGGGATGGCGACCGGGGTCGAGCGCCTCGACCGGCCGCAGCCTGCTCAAGAGGGCAAGACGGACGGGCGCTCGGCGAGCCGTCGCAGGCCGTCCTCAAAGCGCTCGGGATGGTCCAGCGCATCGAGAAAGCGAGCAGCCTCATCCTCGTCGAGCACCACGCGTGAGCGCTCTGCCAGGGTCGCCTCGGCACTCGCACGCGCGGCCTGGCGGTAGAACTCGCTCAGCGTGAGGCCAAGCGTTTGTGCGGCGGCTTCTTCGATCGCGCGCTCCTCATCGGTGACGCGAATCTCGATCCGGCGCGACTTCGCGAGACTAGCCACCCCACCATTGTACGGCTAGCTCCCGTACAGTCAAACTGCCGGCGCTCGCCGCTCACCCGCGCGGACCGTCAAGATCGCCCATTTCCAGCCACGGAGCGGCGAAGAGCACATCGGCATAGTGTTCAAAGCCCCAGTCGTCCATGCCGACTTCACGGCGCTTGTCACCTTTGCCGTGGCGCACGAGCAGCGCGCCCCGGCGCTCGTAGCCATAGCCGCCCTTGACACGGCCGCGCCCTCTTTCTCCGAATGCGCACCGATCAGCGTCGCGTCGACATCGATCATCAGCTCCGCCGGACGCGCGCCGAACTCCCAAGCCCGTGCTCGCGCCTGGGCGCGCGCGGCACGCAACGCGTCGAGCAACCCGGGCTCTGTGGCGATCCGGTCGATCAACCTGAACGCCGTCGTGTTCGAGGCGACCGCGCCGAACAACGGCTCCTGGTCGCGCACGACGCGCAAGTCAGACAGACAGACAGACAGTCACCGCCGTCGGCGAGCATCACCGCCAGATCGCGGATCACGCGGCCCGGGTCGTGGCGGCCGCGGCGCTCGCGCACGCTCGCCAGCGCCTCAGACAACGCCCGCGTCAACCCGACACAATCCGCAGTCTCCGCCAGCAAACCAGCGCCAGCATGGGACACCAGACCCTCTCCGTCCGACGCGACATCTACGGTGAAAAAGCGTTCTCCACGCATCACCCGCAAGGTGACCTCCACAGTTCGGGATCAAGGACCTTCAGCAAGCCCAAGAATCCCGGCCCCACCGGACGTCAGGCGCCCCGACTCCAACGGGGCGCCTGGCCTTTAACGAACGATCCGGGCCAGCGTCACCGCGGTTGTGTTGTGCAAGTCACCTGCTCAAATGTGCGTGAAACCAAGCGTCGTGGCGACGAGGCTTTGCGGTGCGTCGCGGGAGGCGAACGCGAGTTGCTCGCCGGGCTCGGCAAGCCCGGGCAGTAGGAGCGACGCTGCCGCGAGATGCCACGCGTCCATCGCCCGGATCGCGTGTTCGCGCACGAGCTGTAGTGCCGCGGCGAGCACAGCTGTCGCCCCAAGCACTGCGAGGGCGA
>DAIMGB010000001.1:21647-54567 GCA_036724195.1 Thermoleophilaceae bacterium | reverse complement strand
GTAGTGCCGTGTCTTCTACCTGATCTTGCGGGGCGCCGAGGAGGCTGACGGGCCCATCTGCAGACAAGTCGGCGTCGAGCAGCGCGAGCAGCCCTTCGGCGTCGCCTCGACCTGAGCGGGCAGCCCTGATCAGCGCACCTGAGACCTCGATTCTCGCCCAAGTGCCCGTGACCGTCGCGATTTTGGGGTCGGCGAGCAGCTGGGTCGTGTGCTCGTGTCCGTCCTCGTCGGCCAGGTACGCGCGTGCGAGGACCGACGAATCGAGGTAGGCGATCACACCCGGTCGCGCTCTTGGTCGAGCAGGCGATCGACTTGCGCCCCGAGCCCACGCGTCGAGCCCAGGATGCGTTTTCGACGAGCCGCGCTCACCCGCCTGGTCTGCACGCTACGCAGGGCGCCCGCGGCTGTCGCGGCAGCACGCAGACGCGCACGCCGATCTCCTTGATCGCCGGCTGCCGCGGCGTCGAGGATCTCCGTCGCCATCGCGTTTACGCTGCGGCCCTCGCGCTTGGCACGCTCGGCGAGGCGCCGATGAACGTCCTGGGGTACCCGGAGCAGTAGCTGCTTGACCATTAGCCGATGATAGCATCGAAGTGGTCTGATAGCAGCCCTCCCCGCTCGCCGCGCTTGACCGCACACCCGTGGCAGCCGCCGCCTAATCAACCCGTGTCCACCGAAGCGGGGGAACTCCACCCAGCGATCGGCTGCACGCATGGGAGCGCAGACCAGCCGGTCGGTCCCGACCAGCGACGCGTACCCGGCCGGCAGCTCCTCCGTCCGCGATTCGGCAACCTCGATGACCTGATCGGCCTCGAGCGCCTGGCGGGCGATCGCCGCGGACTCTACGTTCGCATGGAGATCGGCGAATACCGACAGCGCAACGCCATGCGCCCCGACCACCCGTACGCGCCGCTGGGCACCGTCATATCGGAAGATCGCTGCGCGGCTGATCTCCGTCAGCCGGCATACCGCCGCACACAGCCGACCGTAGAAGGCGTCCGGTGTCGTCGGATCATCTGCACCTCCCAGCACCTCCACCAGGACATCGAGTGCACCGATGTGCGACGGCGCCCGTCGTGGGCCGCCGTCGCTCATTTCGACATCCCCCCCGTCCGGGGGGATCTGATCCCAGCGGGGCGGACGACGGCTCCGCGCCGTGATCGGCTCCACCCGTGTCCCATGTCGATGTCGCCCGCTTTCTCTCGATCGATCCCGACGCACTCGTGTGGGCGTCGTTTGCGTGCCCCTATTGCCTGGATCATCCGGAACAACTCGCTCTCATCGGGGATTCGCATTCCAGGGCGGTCGCCTGTGTCTGTGGCGCGTGTGAACAGCACTACAGCGTCGGCCTCAGCGAAGCCCAGACGCTGAGACTCGCGCTCGCACCGCCGCCAAATCTCTGGTTCGAGCAGCGGTTGGGCAGCATTTCCTCGGAAGCTAACTGGTGACCGGGGTTAACTGAGCAAGCCGCCGCCACAACCCCTGATGGTCGGATCAAAGGTGGGGCTGCTCTTGAATACTCCATCGTGACTTGCGCGGCGGTCGCGGCGGCGAATCCAGATCGCCGGGGCGTCAAACAGGCATAAATTTGTTCGGCGGCAGCTTCCGTCAGGTCCGGCTTCCGTCAGGTCCGCGAGGTCTGCCGACACACCGGGCCTGGGGTCTGGTCCTGGGGTCTATCGCCGTCCTCCCGACGGCATCGCTGACGTAGCGCTGGACTTGCCGGAGGTGCCGACGGTCGTCTTCGGCCACCTTTTCGCGTCACCCCCGGGTTGCCGAGGTGGCAGCGGCGGTCGTGCCAGCATCTTCGCCGATCATGTCCGCGGCCTTCTCAGCGATCATGATCGTTGGCGCATTCGTGTTGCCACGCACCACGGACGGCATCACCGAAGCGTCAACGACCCGCAGACCCTCGATGCCGTGGACCCTCAGACGGGGGTCGACGACGGAGCCGATCGCGCACGTCGATGTCGGGTGGTAGATCGTCATGGTGTTGGCACGGATGAATTCCCACAGCCCCTCGTCGGTGGCGCTGGGCTCCGGGGCCACGAACGGTCCGGTGATGACGCGTTGCATCGCGTCCTGCTGGGCGATTTCGAGGGCGATGCGCACCCCCGCGAGAATCGTCTGCCTGTCCTCGTCTGTGGACAGGTAGTTGTGGACGATCCGCGGCTTGGAGTAGGGGCTGGCTGTGCGGAGCGTCACTGAACCGCGGCTCGTTGGTTTGATCACCCCTGGGCCGAACGCGACGCCGTGCTCGACGGGCGCTCCGAGGCCCTCGTCGTAGAACAGCACCGGCGCGCAGTGGAACTGGCAGTCGGGGGCATCGAGGCCGGGTCGGGTGCGCATGAAGCCGCCGGCCTCGGCGATGTGCGAGCTCAGCGGTCCGCGGCCCTCCGTCTGCAGCAGCTCGATGTTCTCGGGCGTGAGCGCGGTCATCAGCGACTCGAGGTCCGTCTTCCAGTTGATGAGCGTCATGCAGTGGTCCTGCAGTCCTTGGCCGACTGGCAGGTCCTTCTTCACCTCTATCTGCAGTAGCGGCAGCTGGTCCGCTGGCCCGATGCCCGAGAGCATCAGCAGCTGCGGTGACTGATAGGCGCCGGCGGAGAGGATCACCTCACGCGCGGCGTGCACCTCCTCGATCTCGCCCGCGCGCTCGATCTGCACGCCCGACGCGCGGTCGCCGTCGAAGAGGATCTTCAGCGCCATGGCTTCTGTGATCACCGTGAGGTTCTCGCGCCCCATCGCCGGGTGCAGGAACCGCACCGCTGTGCTCGCGCGCATACCGTTGTTCTGTGTCGTTTGGTAGCGGCCGACGCCCTCTTGGCGCGCACTGTTGAAGTCCTCGTTCTCTTCGTGTCCGGCCTGCTTGGCGGCCTCGATGAACGCGTCGGCGAGCGGGTTCATCGAGCGGCTTTCGCGGACGGTCAGCGGCCCGCCGACGCCGTGGTAGGCGTCCTCGCCGCGCTCGTTGTCCTCGGACTTCCTGAAGTACGGCAGCACGTCGTCGTAGCCCCAGCCTTCGGCGCCGTTCTCGGCCCATTCGTCGTAGTCGCGGCGGTTGCCGCGGATGTAGACCATGGCGTTCATCGAGCTGCAGCCGCCGAGCATCTTGGCGCGGGGCAGGTAGCAGCGGCGGTTGTTCAGCGCGGGCTCGGGCTCACTCGACATGTCCCAGTCGCGGCGACCCTTGAACAGCGCGCCGAACGCGGCCGGGATGTGGATCTCATCGTCGGTGTCTGCACCGCCCGCCTCCAACAGGGCGACCGTGACCTGCGGGTTCTCGCTCAGCCGCGCGGCGAGCACCGCGCCCGCCGACCCGGCCCCGACGATCACGTAGTCGTAGAGGCGTTCCTCCGTGCTGGTGAACTCTTGCATCAATGTCTCCCTCGAGATGATCAGGCCGGGCCTTCAGCGCCTTGGCGCAGATCAGTGCGTGCCGATCCACGGATGGCGCGGCAGGCGTCAAGATCGGCGGCGCCGATCTTGCGGGTGTCCAAGTGTTGTGGGTCCTTGTCCCGGGTACGTGGATAACAAGTTAACGATTGTTATCATATGCCGCTGCAGTTGGCATACCCGCAAGGAGATCCCAGTCGGTGAACAGGCGGCCAGCGTCACTGCCGCGGACTTGACTGTCGCGACCGCCTCGCCGGTCTCGCCGGTGCTGCTCCCGTCCGGCCCGCAGCAGGGAGAAGCGGGCACGTTCACCGAGAGGTGGCACCCACACTGCCCCAAGTGGCACAGATGGGAATGCGAGACGCGGCTCGGATCGGATGTTCGGCGGGGGCGTGGGGGGACACCAGCCACGCGGCCGGCCAGCTGCTGCACCACGGCGAGGTCGACTACGTCGTCGCGGACTACCCGGCCGAGGTAACCATGGCGCTGCCGGCGCGCGCACGGCGCGGCCGGCGCGCGCGCAGGGACCCTCTGGCGGGGTGCGTCCCCGCTGCGGTCAGCGTGTCCGCGGCTCTGGTGCATTAGATCCGCGACCGCGGCATCCGACCGCTGGGTGGTCAGAGTCGACGAAGCGGCCAGGCGCGAGGTAGGGAGCGAACTCGGCGGTCGTGCTCATGTCAGGCACTCGGGGAGCGTCGCCAGGGGGAAGCCGTCGTAGGGGATCGAGCGGTCGGTCGGAACCGGCTGCCAGGTGTGGCGTGCGTTGGGGACGGCACCGTCGACGCGGATGCAGGTGCCGGAGATGAACGCGGCAGCGGGCGTCAGGAGGAACACGACGGCGGCGGAGACCTCGGCCTCGTTGCCGAACCGGCCGAGCGGCACCTTGCCTATCAGGCTGCGCAGCTGGGCCTGCATCTCGGCGTCGTAGGTGTCGAAGCCGCTGGAGGCGATCCATCCAGGTGCGACGGCGTTCACGCGAACACCTGACTGCGCCCACTCGCAGGCCGCGGTCTCGGTGAAGTTGAGCATCCCCGCGCGCGCCGCCCCGGAGTGCGCCATGGTGGGCATGCCGCCCCAGATGTCGGCGATGATGTTGACGATGCTGCCGCGGTGCTCGGCCATCGACTGGTTGTAGACCTCGCGCGAGACGATGAAGCCGCCCGTCAGGTTGTTGCGGATCACCGCCTCCCAGCCCTTGACCGACAGGTCCCTCGCCAGCGCCGGGTACTGGCCGCCGGCGTTGTTGACGAGTCCCGCGACCTGTCCGTGCTGCTCGATCACCGCGGCGACCATGTCCTTGACGGCCACCTCCTCGCGGATGTCGCAGACGTGGCCTGTCACCCGCCCGCCGAGCTCCGCGATCTCGGCGGCGACGGCGTCGAGCCTCTCGATCTTGCGCCCGACGATCGCCACGGTGGCGCCGAGGCCGGCCAGCTCGTGCGCGATGCACCGACCGATGCCGCTCCCGCCTCCCGTGACGATGACGGTCTGGTCCTTGAACAGGTCGGGGCGAAACACGGAGCGGTAATGCATGACGCTTCTCCAGAGGGTCGGGTGGCGAGTCTATCCAAGGCGCGTTAACGAACGTTACCGGGGACGACGGGCGGTGGCGGCACGCTGTTGTCCCTTGGGGCTGAGCCGGCCTTCAGCGCGCATCGTCGCCGACGATAGCCGCTAGGCGAACGGTCTCTCGCAGCCCGGCTCCGGACCAGTCGCTCAGCGCCAGCGGGAGAAGTCGGGGCGGCGCTTATCCAAGAAGGCGGTTGCGCCTTCCATTTGCTCCCCGGACTCGAAGAAGCCCGGGTTGATCTGCTCGAGGAAGTCGTCGTTCCCCTGACGCTCGCGCAGAGGCGCCCACTCGTCGTCAAAGCTCTTCTTGAGCACCTTGAGCACCGTCGGGCTGAGCGCCAGCATGTCGTCGCACCAGCGCTGCACCTCCGCGTCCAGAAGCTCCCCCGGCACGACGGAGTTCACGAGTCCCCACGCAAGCATCTCCTGCGCGGAGTAGCGGCGGCACACCAGCCACATCTCCTTCGCGCGCTTGACGCCGACGACGCGCGTCAGATAGCTGACCATCGCGCCCGAGGCGGGGCTTCCCACGCGCGGCCCATTCTGTCCGAACTTGGCGTCCGCGGAGGCGATCGTCAGATCGCAGTTGTACGCGAGGTGATTGCCCCCGCCGATGCACCAGCCGCGGACCTTGGCGATCACCGGCTTCAGGCAGTCGCGGATCGCGGCGTAGAGGTCGTTGACGACGTTCTCCTCGGAATGGCGCAGCTCCTCGATTCCGCCCTCCTTCTCCCAGTTCATGTCACCGCCCGCGCAGAACGCCCGGTCGCCGGCCCCGGTTAGGACCGCGATCCCCACGGCGGGGTCCTCACGCACGCGTTCGAAGGCCTGGCGCAGCTCCACCAGCGTGTGCGGCGTGAAGGCGTTGAGCTTCTCAGGTCGGTTGATCGTGATCGTGGCGACCCCGCCCGAGCTTTCGTAGAGGATGTCCCGGTAGGCGGCGGTGTCGGTCATCGGCGTCGTCCTCGGTACCAAGGTTGTCTTCCCTTCGAGGTCGCTCACTGTTGCTTGTCTCTGCTCGTCTGGGTATGTGAACGCTTGTTCACCCATCCGAGTACTGTATCGGGTCCGTGGCACGGCAGCACGCGGGCCTTTCGGATTTCCTTACCATGTCAAAGCCAGTTCCCCGCTCCGACGACCAGGACCGCGCGCAACCAGAGCCGGTGGTGCGCACGGCGCCGCGGATGCCGTCATCCACCGCATGCCGGTGCCGACTCCTTGGGTCATCGGCACCGTCAACGCGTACCTGATCGAGGGCGATCCGCTCACCCTCACCTCGCCGACCCGAACTTGACCAAGCCGGCCACAGGGCATAAATTTACACCGTGTCAAAACATGCTGGTGAGCTAGACGCACTGCAAGTCGCCGACGACGAACTGTGGCTCGAGGGTCCGCCACACGAAACGTTCGAGCGCCTACGTAACGAATGCCCGGTGCATTGGAGCCGGGGCATCGCGCAGTCCCCACCTGACGCGGGGTTCTGGTCGGTGACGAAGGCCGAGGACGTGCTCGCGGTCAGCCGTGACTGGCAGACCTACTCGTCGGCGTCCAACATCATCATCACTGACCACGCAGTGCCGGTCGAGCTGGTGCAGGGGATGTTCATCGGCATGGACCCGCCCAAGCACGACCGCATCAAGACGTTGTTCCAGCGGGCCTTCACGCCGAAGGCGATCGCCCAGCACGAGGATGCGATCCGAGGGATCACCGATCGTGTCATGAACCGTCTCGAGGGCCGTGAGACGTGCGATCTGGTGGTCGAGGTTGCGCAGCCCGTTGTCTCGCGGGTGATCGGCAGCTTCATGGGGCTGGACCCTGAGGACGACGAGCCTTGGGCGGTCGCGATCAACACGCTGTTGGGCTTCGGAGACCCCGGCCTCAACCCGAAGGGGCTGGAGGCGCTCGTCGCCGAGGACATCCCGCAGATGTACGAGAAGTGCATGAAGCTCGTCGCCCACCGGCGGGCCAACCCGACCGAGGACATGCTGAGCGTGCTCGTGTTCGCCGAGATCGACGGCGACGTGCTCACCGACGAGGAGATCTTCGCGGGGTTCGTGCTGATGATGGCGGCGGGCAATGACTCGACGAAGGCGACCTACTCGAGCACGATGCGCGCGCTGATGGAGAACCCGGACCAGCGGCATCTGCTGGTGAACGACCTTTCGCTGGTGCCCGGCGCCGTCGAGGAGGCGCTGCGCATGTTCCCAGCCTTCGCCCACTTTCGCCGCACCGCCACCCGCGATGCCGTACTCGGCGGCCAGCAAATCAAGAAGGGCGACAAGGTCGCGCTCTGGTACCCGTCGTCTAACCGCGACGAGGACCGCTACGAGGACCCTCTTCGCTTCGACGTCCTGCGCAATCCCGAGCACCAGGCCTTCGGCGCTGGAGGCCGTCACTTCTGCCTAGGCACCGCGCTCGCGCGCCTTGAGCTGAAGATCCTCGTAGAGGAAACCATCAGGCGCTTCCCCGACATGACCATCGCCGGTGAGCCGACCTGGATCGTCTCCCAGTTCTCCAGCCAGCTGAAGACCCTGCCGGTCAAGCTGCACGGGTGAGCGGTACAGGGGACGTTCGGTCGGACGGTCCTCATGTGGCCAGATGACATGGGAGCCCTGCCTTCAAAGTCCGCCGCACAGCGCTTTCTCTACGATCACGAGGTGTCTCGCGACCGGGTGATCCTTGCGGCGGCGGCGCGGCTGTTCTTCGCCCGCGGCTACGACGCTGTCGGGGTCGACGAGATTGGAGCGGCGGCCGGCGTGACCGGGCCGGCGATTTACCGCCACTTCGCCGGTAAGGAGGACATCCTGACGACGCTGTTTGACAGCGCGATGGACCGGCTGCTGCAGCTCGCCGGCCCACAGGCAGATGATCCCGAGGCCGAACTCGACGCGCTGATCCACGCGCAGGTCGCCTTCGCCGTGGAGGATTGCGAGCTGCTGAGCATCTACGCGCGCGAGGATCGCTCGCTGTCTCCCGAGGTACGCCGTCGGCTGCACCGCCGCCAGGGCCAGTACGTGGACCGGTGGATCGACGCGCTGGGGCGCTGCCATCCGGGCCACGACGAGGCCAAGCTGAGGGCCACTGCGCACGCAATGATCGGCCTCGTCCTGTCGATGGCCTACTGGCCTCGGTCGCTCCTCAATACCCCGGGGCTGCGGGAGCATGTGCACGCCCTCGTGCTCGAGGGCGTAAGTGCACTTGGCAACCGGACACCGTTCGTCCCGTCCGCCGGTGACCGTCAGCACTGAGTCCGGCGACCGCGGCTGTGGCCCACGCGACGACCATCCAACGTTGGGTGCACAGACCGTAACTTATCCTCAGCGAAACCCGTGCCGATATTGCAGACACAGACATGGCCGGGGAGAAAAATGCAGCGCCGCCGCCCGCCGCCCTCGTGACCGACGAGCGGCTCGTGATGTCGCGGTCGCTCGGCTTCATGTGGGGATTTGGCGCGGTGCTGCTGGCGCTCACGCTCGTGCTTCCACGCTCGCCGGGGGCAAACGAGTCGGTCCTGCTCGCAGTGGTCGCGGTCGCGGCTGTGGCGGCAGTGGTGATGCTCGCCGTCCCCGGCCTCGACGTCCGCGCCTTCGAGGCGATCACCGCGCTCGGCACCGTCTTGATCGGCGTGCTCGTTTTCTTCGGTGGCAGATATGGGAACGAGTACGCCCTGTTCTACATATGGCTGAACGTGCACGCCTTCTACTTCCTGTCCTGGAGGCGTGCCCTGTTGCAGCTGCTGCTGATGGGGGGCACCTATCCCGTGGCGCTCGCGCTCTCACGGTACCTCAGCGGCGCCGGGCGGCCGGGCGATTACGCGATGGGGATGGGCACGCTCTTGGTGTCCGCGCTGTTCGTGGGGCTCCTGAAAGACCGTGTCACCCGCCTCTTGTCGAGGCTGTCCGACGCCGCGCAAAGGGATGCGCTCACCGGCTTGCTCAACCGTCGGGGCTTCGATGATGCCCTCTCGCTGGAACTCGAGCGCGTGCATCGGGGAGGTCGGCCGTTGAGCCTCCTTATCGTCGACCTGGACTACTTCAAGCAGGTCAACGACCGCTTCGGGCACCAGATTGGGGACCGGGCACTGGTGCGCGTGACCGAGGCCCTCCGAGCCTCGGTGCGCCGTATCGATACGGCGCACCGGATCGGCGGGGACGAGTTCGCAGTGCTCATGCCCGACACCGACGAGCGCGGGGCGTTGGTAACGGCGGAGCGGCTCCGGACGAAGGTTGCCAGCAGCGCCGGCGAGAAGGCGTCGCGACTCACCGTCAGCGTCGGGGTTGCGAGCTTTCCCACCCACGCGCAAGACGCCCACGCGCTGGTGAGGGCGGCTGACGGCGCGCTCTACGTGGCGAAGAGCCTGGGCCGCGACCGCGCGGTGGTCTACAGCGCCGAGGTGACGCGGATCCTCTCCGGGGAGCGGGACTCGCACGAGGACGATGGCTCCGTGCAGGTGGCGACGATGCTGACGCTGGCGGAGGCGCTCGACATTCGAGACTCTCGGACCGCCAACCACTCCCGCACGGTTGGCCGCCACGCGGAGCTAACCGCGAGCCGGCTCGGGTTGCCCGCCGACCAAGTCAGGCTCGTCGGACTCGCCGGCATCCTCCACGACATCGGCAAGATCGGCGTGCCCGACTCGATTCTGCTCAAGCCTGGGCCACTCGACGCGGACGAGTGGGAGCAGATGAAGCAGCACCCTGAGATCGGGTCCCGGCTCCTCGGCGCCGCGGTCTTCGAGGAGATCCACGGCTGGGTTCTCGCTCACCACGAGCGCCCGGACGGCCGCGGCTACCCCAACGGGCTGCTGGACGAAGAGATACCGCTCGAGGCGAAGATCTTGGCGGTCGCCGACGCGTACCAGGCGATGACGGAGGATCGCGTGTACCGGCCCGCGATCGGGCACGAGGCCGCCCGCGCCGAGCTGCAGCATGGCGCCGGCGAGCAGTTCGACGCCCGCGTGGTCGAGGCGTTCATCGAGGTGGCCACCGAACTCATCCCCACGGGCTGAGATGCACCGGCATGCACAGGATGGCCGCCGGCAGCCGCTGTCAGCCCCGGCCGACTTCAGGCAGCACTCGGATGAAGCGCTTGACGATCCGCTGGACATCCTGCGCTGGCGCGTGCGAGGCCCAGCTATCACCGCGCGACGCACCGTCAACCACGCACCTTCACCCCCCGGAGAACGCTCCACTGAGTGGAGCGACTCCACCGAGCGATCCCGGCCGCCGTCAGAGCTCGAGCGCACCGCCGACCAGGGCCCGGTGGCGTGCCGGTGACCCGAACAGCGAGAGGTTCGTCTTCGCGCGCTTGTAGAAGAGGTGCAGGTCGTGCTCCCATGTGAACCCGACCGCGCCGTGCAGTGCGAGCGCCCCTTCGGCCACACGCGCTCCCGCGTCGGTGCTGACGAACTTGGCCACCGAGGCGTGGAGGGCTGCCTCGGGCTGGTCGTGCTGGTGTGACCACGCGGCGAAATAGGTCGCGGAGCGGGATGCCTCGACGTCGACAAGCATGTCCGCGGCGATGTGCTTGACGGCCTGAAAGGAGCCGACCGGAACACCGAATTGCTGGCGCTCTCGTACGTACTCGACCGTGAGCTCGAGCATGCGCTGGGCCGCGCCGAGGGAGTCGGCGGCGATCAGGATCGCCGCACGTGCGCCCAGGTGCGCGATCTCGAGTGGTCCCGTGCCGAGCGGCATGGCGGGCATGTCGCGAAGATCCACCGCCGCCAGCCGTCGGGTGGAGTCAGCGCCCGCCAGCTCGACCAGCTCGATTTCCGGCGCGGCCTGCTCGACGGCGAACAGACGCTGATCCTCGCCGTCGGACGCGGGCACCAGCAGCAGGTCCGCCTCTGGTGCCCCGAGCACGTGCGCGACCTCGCCGCGCAGCGTCCACGCGTCTCCCACGCGCGTCGCCTCGATTGCGGGCGCGGCGAGTATCTCCCCGGCGTCAACGGCCAGGGCCGCGATGCGGCGGCCCTCGGCCAGCTCTCGGACCAGCGGGTCTCCCGGCCCACAGACCGACAGCAGCGCGGGTAGGGCCAGCCCGACGTGGCCGAGCAGCGCCCCGGGCGCGGCCGCGCGCGCGTGCTCCTCTGCCACCAGGACGATCTCCACCAGTCCGCCACCCTGTCCGCCGACGGACTCCTCGACCCCTATGCCTGTCCAGCCCTGCTGGACGGCCACGGCCGTGGCCTCGGTGCCGGCCCCCTCCTCGAGCCATTCACGTACGCGACCGATCGGCGCAGCCCGCTGGAGGGTTCCGCGCACGGAGGCACGCAGCATGTCCTGCTCGTCGGTGAGCGCGAATCTCATGAGCAAAGTCAACAATCGTCATGCGTCTGAGTCAACGAACGTTAACTCCGTTGCGGTATGGTAGCGATCCCCGAGCGAGGAACAGTCATGGAATTTGGTGACAGCCCAGAGGAGGCTGCCTTCCGCGCCGAGCTGCGCGGGTGGCTGAAGCGCACGCTGCCCGAGCTGCCCTGGCCCGAGCCGGCCGAGCTGGGTGAGCGGCTCGTATTCTTCCGTGAATGGCAGCGTCGCCTGCATGAGGCGGGTTACGCAGGCCTGTCTTGGCCTCGCGAATACGGCGGCAGGGGCGCCGGCATAGCCCTGCAAGCCGTCTTCGCCGAGGAGCTGGACAGCGTGGGCGCGCCGGACCGCGTCAACGGGATCGGCGAGGGTTTCGCGGGCCCGACGATCATCGACTTCGGCACCGAGGAGCAGAAGCGCCGGTTCCTGACCCCGATCCTGACCGGCGAGGAGATATGGTGTCAGCTGTTCTCCGAGCCGGGTGCGGGCTCGGACCTGGCGGGCCTGCAGTGTCGAGCCGAGCCTGAGGGTGACGGCTACCGCATCAGCGGCCAGAAGGTGTGGACCAGCCGTGCGCAGGTGGCGGACTGGGCGATCCTCCTGGCGCGCACAGGCGGGCGTCGCCACGACGGCATCACCTACTTCCTCTTCCCCATGCGCCAGGAGGGCGTCAGCGTCCGCCCGCTGCGCCAGATCACCGGCGACGCGGAGTTCAATGAGGTCTTCCTCGAGGGTGCACACGTCCCTGGCGACTGCGTGCTCGGCGAGGTTGGCGGTGGATGGCGGATCGCCCGGGCCACGCTGGGCTACGAGCGCGTGGTGATCGCAACCGGGCGCCTGAACGTCCAGAGGTGGATCGGGGAGTTGCTCGAGCTCGTGCGCGCCAGCGGCACCGGCGAGGATCCCGCCGTGCGCGCACGCGTCGCCGACCTGTGGGGCCGCGCCCTGGTGCACAGGCTCAACGGCGCCCGCGCGCTGACCCAGATGACCACCGGTGCGCCGGGGCCCGAGTCCTCGATCGGCAAGCTGTTCATGACGCCGCTGGCCGCCGAGCTCGCGGACTTCGCGCTCGAGCTGGAGGGCCTGGACGGACGCGTCGCCCTGACCGACGACCTGCAGGGCGGGGGGCGCTGGCAGCGGCTGGCCTACATGGCTCGCGGCCTGGCGATCGCCGGGGGTACCACCCAGGTTCAGAAGAACATCGTCGCCGAGCGCGTGCTCGGCCTGCCGCGCTGAGCCTCGGCGCCCGGAGGAGCCCATCAGCACGAACACCGACCCCATGACCGTCCCGCCGCTGATCGAGGGCGAGGAGGGCTACCTGGGTGAGCTGCGCGCCCGCGCGGCCGAGGTCACGGCGCCCTTCGGCGACGCCGACCTGCACCGCTGGGAGGAGCAGCGCGCCTTTCCCGAAGAGCTCTACGATCGCCTGCGCGCATCCGGCCTGCTCGGCCTGACCGTGCCGACCGAGTACGGCGGCGAGGGTCACGGGGTACGCGAGGCATGCGTCGTGCTCGAGGAGCTGGCCTATGGGTGCGGCGTCGGCGCGGCGATCTGCCAGATGTTCGTCAACGGGCCCCCCCGCGCGATCCGCATGCTTGGCGGGGAGGCGGCCCGGCGGCGCTACCTGCCCGGGGTCGCCGACGGGAGCCGCTACTTCTCGATCGCGATGTCCGAGCCACAGGCCGGCTCGGCGGTCACCGAGCTGACCACGCGCCTCGAGCCCGACGGGGATGGCTTTCGCCTGCACGGCGGCAAGTGCTACATCACCGGCGGGATGCGCGCCACCGCGTTCCTCGTGTTCTGCCGCGCCGCCGGCACACAGGGCTCCAAGGGCATCGGCGCTGTCGTTGTCGAGCGCGACCAGGACGGCTTTGTGACCGAGCAGATGCCGGCGAAGATGGGCGGCAACGCCATCGCGGAGGCGGTCCTGCGCTTCGACGGCGTGGCGATCGACCGCGACGCGGTGATCATCGCGCCCGACCCGTCCTCCTCGCGGGCGGCCATGTCCATGCTGCGCCAGTTCAACCCCGAGCGCTGCGGCAACGCGGCGATGGCCTTGGGCATCGCCCGCGCCGCGCTGGAGCGCGCCATACGCTACTCGCGCGAGCGCCGTCAATTCGGGCGCGAGATCTGCGAGTTCCAGGGCATCCAATGGAAGATCGCCGACATGGCCACGCGCTTCGACGCTGCGCGGCTGCTGCTCGCCCGCGCCGCCGCCTCCGACGAGGGCGGCTTCCCCGTCACCCGCCAGACCATGCAGGCCAAGATCGCCGCCAACGAGGCCGCCGAGTTCATCTGCCGTGAGGCGATGCAGATCCACGGCCACTGGGGCTACACGCGCGAGCTGCCGATCGAGCGCTACTACCGCGACGCGCGCGGCACCGCGATCGGGGGCGGGACCCTGGAGACCAACCGCAACGTCCTGGCCGCAGAGGTCCTCGGGCGGCGCTTCGACCAGCGGCCGCCACGGCAGGCGGCCGACGTGGCATCGGCCAACGACCCCGCCGCCGCCGGCCCGGTGGCGATCGCGCTGCCTCCGCTGGTGCGCCCGCTGGGTACCGAGCTCGACGCGTTGCGCGAGCGCGCGGCGGCGGTCGCCGCCGCCAACGCGCCCGACGCTGCAGGCTGGGACGAGCAGGAGGTCTTCCCGGAGCCCTCGTGGGAGCGCATGCGCGCAAACGGCCTGCTGGGTCTCACGGTTCCCGTCGAGTACGGCGGTGAGGGCCGCGGCGTTCTGGAGGCATGCGTCGTGCTCGAGGAGCTGGCGGCGACGTGCATGTCGTCTGCGATGGTTGCCCAGATGTACCTCAACGGCCCGCCCCGTGCCGTGCTCGCGCTGGGCACCGAGGAGCAGCGGCGCCACTACCTTCCAGGCACGCCGACCGGCGATCGCTACTGGGCGATCGCCATCTCCGAGCCGGAGGCCGGCTCGTCGGCGACCGAGCTGCAGACGCGCCTTGAGCCCGACGGCGACGGCTTTCGCCTGCACGGCGGCAAGTGCTACATCACCGGCGGGATGCGCGCCGACACCTGCCTCGTGTTCTGCCGGCTCGCAGGCACGAGCGGGGCCAAGGGGATCGGCGCGGTCATCGTCGAGCGCGCCCAGGACGGCTTTGCCGAGCCGCAGACCCAGCCGAAGATGGGCGGGCGGGGGGTCGGCGAGGCGATACTCGACTTCGACGCCGTCCGCATCGATCCGCTCGCTGTCGTTGTGGCGCCCGACCCGCAATCCAGTCGCGGTGCGGCGATCATGCTGCGCCAGTTCAACCCCGAGCGCTGCGGCAACGCTGCAATGTGCCTCGGCGTCGCACGGGCGGCCCTGGGCGACTCGCTCGCACACCTGCGCAGCCGCCGTCAGTTCGGTCGCGAGCTCGCTGAGTTCCAGGGGCTGCAGTGGAAAGTCGCGGACATGGCAATCGAGCTGGACGCGGCGCGCGAGCTGACCCACCGCGCGGCCGCCTCGGACGAGGACGGCTTCCCGGTCACGCGCTTCACCGCGATGGCCAAGATCTACGCCAACGAGGCGGCCAAGCACGTATGCGATGAGGCGATCCAGATCCACGGCCACGCCGGTTACTGCCGCGAGCTGCCGATCGAGCGCTACTACCGCGACGTGCGCGGCATGGGCCTCGGCGGCGGGACGACAGAGATCATGCGTAACGTGCTGGCCGGTGAGGTAATCGGCCGGCGCTTCAGCCAACGCTGACCAAACATCGATGACAGCGAGGACCGAATGGGAGCGCTAGAGGGCAAGGTGGCGATCGTCACCGGGGCGGGGCGGCAAATGCGATGATCGCAGCCGCGCTGGAGCGCTACGGACGTCTGGACATCGTCGTCAACAACGCTGGGATCTTACGCGACAAGATGCTCTTCTCGATGAGCGAGGAGGCTTGGGACGCGGTGATCCGGGTGCACCTGCGCGGGCACTTCTGTGTCACCCGAGCGGCGTGCGTGCACTGGCGCGCACAGGCCAAGGAGACCGGGCGGCCGGCGGACGGGCGGATTGTCTGCATGTCCTCCGAAGCGGGGCTGTACGGCAACGCCGGCCAGGCGAATTACGCCGCGGCCAAGGCGGGCATCGCCGGCTTCGCCGTCGCGGTCGCACGCGAGATGGGCCGCTACGGCGTGACGGCCAACGCGATAGCCCCGCGTGCGCGCACGCGGATGACCGAGGGCACGTTCGGCGAGATCGGCGCCGCCGACGGCGCCTTCGACTGCTGGGACCCCGCCCACGTGGCGCCCGCCGTGTTGTACCTGGCGTCCGCAGCCGGCGCACGCTGCTCCGGTCAGCTGCTCGTGGTCGGCGGCGGCGTAGTGCAGATCCTCAAGCCCCCGACCGTCGCGGCCGAGGTCGTGCTGGACCGGCCGCTGACCCCGGACGACGTCGGTGGCCTCGTCCGCCGGGCTTGCGGCCACCAGGCGGCTCCCGTCCCCTTCCCCGACATGGGCCTCGCGGTCGGCGCGAGCCGCTGACCTCGATCCGAAAGGAACCACCGCATGGGCTACGACGACTATCAGCATCTGCTGTTCGAACGCCACGAGCACGGCGTGCTGCTGATCACCATCAACCGTCCCGAGTTCTACAACGCCACCGACGAGCGCCTGCACTGGGAGCTCTCGCGCGTCTGGCTGACCGTTCGCGACGATCCGCAGACGCGCGTTGCCGTGATAACCGGTGCGGGCAAGGCCTTCTCGGCCGGCGGGGACCTCGCGATGATCGAGCGCCAGGTCAAGGACTTCAAGACGATCTGGGGGATCTCAAAGGAGGCCTCCGACCTCGTCTACAACATGATCGACTGCGAGAAGCCGATCGTCTCGGCGATCAATGGCGTGGCTGTCGGCGCCGGGCTGGCCGTGGCCCTGATGGCCGACATCAGCATCATTGCCGAGGACGCGAAGCTCACCGACGGTCACCTGCGCCTCGGAGTGGGGGCCGGCGACCACGCGGCGATCATCTGGCCGCTGCTGTGCGGCATGGCGAAGGCGAAGTACTATCTCCTGACCGCCGAGTTCATCGACGGCCGCGAGGCCGAGCGGATCGGCCTGGTCAGCCGGTGTACGCCGCGCGAGCAGGTGCTCGACACCGCGTTGGAGGTGGCCGCCAAGCTGGGCGCCGGGTCGCAGCCGGCCATCCGCTGGACCAAGCGCTCACTGAACAACTGGCTGCGCCAGGCCAGCCCGATCTTCGACGCCTCGCTGGCCATGGAGATGCTGAGCTTCTTCGACGACGACGTCATCGAGGGTGCACGGGCCCTTCGCGAGAAGCGCGCGCCAGCGTTCCCCTCGGCGGCGAACGGGGCCTGAGACGCCGCCCCCGATCGCCTCAGCGACACGTGGCGCGGCCAGGGATCTGAGCTGGGGGCGCGATGAGCGAGCACCGTGATCTGCTGCTGGACAGCGTGGGCCGGATGCTGGGCGAGCGCTGCGGACCCGAGGTTGTCGCGGCCGCTGAGGCCGGTTGGCCCGCCGAGCTGTGGGCGCTGCTCGAGCAGGCCGGCCTGCCGCTCGCGCCGGTCGCTGAAGCCGCGGGCGGGGGCGGTGCAGGTGTCGCCGACACGGTGGCCGTCGCACGGCTCGCCGCCCAGCACGCCGCGCCGGTCCCGCTCGGGGAGACGGGCCTGCTCGCCGGGCATGCGCTGGCAACGGCCGGGCTCCCGGTGCCCGCCGGGCCTCTCGCTGCCGTCTGGACGGGCGTGAGCGCGCGGCGCACACGTGACGGCTTGTATCTCACGGGTCGCGCCTCCCGGGTTCCCTGGGGCTCGCTGGCGACGCGCATCGCCGTCCTGGCCGACAGCCCCGACGGCATCGAGGTGTGCGCCGTCGACCCGGGGACGTGCGCCGTCGAGCACGGGACCAACCTGGCCGGCGAGCCGCGCGACGCCGTGTGCTTTGACGGTGTCGAGGTTGATGCACGGGACTGCGCCCCCGCGTCACGCCAGCCGTCGCCGTCACAGCTGGAGCACCGGGCCGCGCTGCTTCGCGCCGCGCAGATTGCGGGAGCGCTGGCCGGTGCTCTCGAGCTCAGCGTGGCCTACGCGGGCGAGCGCGTGCAGTTCGGACGGCCCATAGGACGCTTCCAGGCCGTCGGCCAGCAGCTCGCGCTCCTGGCCGCCGAGGCGGCCGCCGCCGGTGGCGCCGTCGACCTCGCGCTGGCTGCGCTGGAGGCCGGGGGCGACGCCCGCAACGAGATTGCCGCGGCCAAGGTGCGGGCCGGCCGCGCAGCCGGCGTTGGATCTGAGATCGCCCATCAGGTGCACGGGGCGATCGGCTTCACGCGCGAGCACCGGCTGCACCATCTGACCAGGCGCCTCTGGTCGTGGCGTGAGGAGCACGGCTCTGAGATCGTCTGGGCTGCGCGGCTGGGCAGGGTCGCATTGACGGGCGGCGGCAGCGGGCTGTGGCCGCTGATCACGGCGACGCGGCTTTATGGCGCGGGCGACGGGGTCGTCCCCGCCGGCGATGCGAACGATCGCTAACATCGTGTGACACGGGATCGGAGGCGTGATGGACGGGACACAGCCAGCAGGCGAGCAGGCGCTGGGGCGGGGCCAACTGGCCGGCCGGGTCGCCCTGGTCACGGGCGCGGCTGGTGCCGGGATCGGGCACGCGGTCGCTCGGCGCTTTGCCCTGGAGGGAGCGGAGGTGGTGCTCACCGACGCCCATGCGCGCCGCGCGGGTGAGGTTGCCGAGCAGCTGTCCGGCGAGGCCGGCCGGGAGATCGTCGGACTGGCGCTGGACGTTCGCGACCAGGAGCAGGTGGATGGGGCCGTCCGGACCGCGCTTGACCGCCATGGCCGCATCGACGTCCTGTTCAACAACGCCGGTATCAACGAGCTCAGGCCGGTGTGGGAGATCGACGACGCGACGTGGGACCTCGTGCTCGGCGTCTGCCTGCAGGGCACCTTTCGTTGCATGCGGGCCGTGCTGCCCGGGATGCTCGAGCGGGGCTCGGGGGCGATCGTGAACATGGCGTCGGTGGCGGGCTACCTGGGCTCGTCGATGGGCGAGGCGGCCTACTGCGCCGCGAAGGCGGGCGTCATGGGCCTTACGCGCGCGGCCGCGGCGGAGTGCGGGCCCAGGGGCGTGCGGGTCAACGCGATCGCGCCCGGCGTGATCATGAACCCGTTCCTCGCGCGCATCTACCCGGAGGGCTCGCTGGAGGCGATGCAGGAGCAGACGTCGGTCAAGCGGCTGGGCGCCCCCGAGGACGTCGCCAAGCTGGCGCTGTTCCTGGCCAGTGACGAGTCCGCGTACATCACCGGCGAGGTGCACACCATCTCCGGCGGCCTGTACATGCATGCCTGAGCGCGCAGCCACCACCTACGGCATCTCCGTGCTGGGCTCGACGCTCGCCGCGACCGCGCGCCTGGCCGCCGAGGCCGATCACGCGGGTCTCGACGCCACGTGGACAAGTGAGTTCTACACCCGCTCGGGCGTGGTCTCGCTTGCGGCGATGGCGGCTGCCACCGAGCGCTGCCGGCTGGGCTCCTCGATCTTGTACGGCATCGGCCGCACGCCGCTCGTACTCGCCGGCGAGGCACGTGACCTCGACGAGCTCTCGGGCGGGCGCCTGGTGCTCGGCCTGGGCAACGGGACGCGGACCATGATCCGCGACTGGCACGGCCAGGACCCCGACGCGCCCGCGCTGCGCATGGAGGAGCTCGTGCCGCTGCTGCGCCGCGTCTGGCGCCTGCACGAGGGACCGGTCGAGCACGACGGGCGCTTCTACCATCTGCGTCTGGTGCCCACGGGGCCGGTGCCCGAGCCGCTACGCGAGCGTATCCCGGTCATCATCGCCGGCGTGCGCCCACGGATGATCGAGGCGGCCGGCCGGGTGGCCGACGGGCTCGCCTGCCACCCGCTGCTGACCGTCAGGTACGCCGAGGAAGTGGCCCGCCCCGCGCTCCAGCGCGGCGCGCAGCACGCTGGGCGCGACGTCGCCGAGTTAGAGATGGTTGGCATGGTCATCTGCTCGCTGCACCCCGACGGCGAGCAGGCGCGCCGCGAGGCCGCGGCGCAGATCGCCTTCTACTCATCCGTGAAGACCTACGACAAGCTGCTGGAGGTCAGCGGCTTCTCCGCCGAGGCGGAAGCGATCCGGGAGGCCTTCGGCCGCCGCGACCTGCCCGCGATGTTCGCCGCGGTGACCGACGAGATGATCGACGCGATCGCGGTCACCGGGTCGAGCGCGCAGGCGATCCGCGACGGCCTGCGCCGCTATGAGGGCGTGCTCGACCACGTCATCCTCTACTCGCCGTCGATCGTCTCCTCGCCCGAGCGGGTGGAGGAGAACATCGCCTCGCTCATCGACGCCTGCGCCCCGCTGGCGCAAGTGCCCGCGGGAGGCGTCGGTGGCTGACGCCTCGCACATTGGTCTCGAGCTTGACGAGTTGCGCTTCCCGGTCGATGCCAGCAAGGTCCGTGAGCTCGCACTCACGGCGTATGACGGCGACCCCGTCTACGTCGACGAGGATGCCGCGCGCGCGGCCGGCTATCCGGCCATCCCCGCGCCGTTGAATGTCGCGGTGCTTGCGATGCACTGGCGCGTCGCCGACGACATGCTTGAGCGCTTGGAGCTCGACCTGCGCCGTCTGTTGCACGGCGAGGTGGGCTGGGAGTACCTCGACCCGGTGTACGTGGGGGACGAGCTGACCGCCACGCGACGTGTCCGCGACGTGACCGCGCGCGAGGGCAAGCGTGGCGGCACGATGACGCTCGTGGTCATCGAGACTGAGTTTCGCAATCAGGATGGAGAGCTCGTCATGCGCCAGAACGACACGATCATCGAGACCGGCGGATGAGCGCGAGACCGCTGAACTCGCGTGAGTCGATCGCGCTCGTGGAGGGTGACGAGGCGCCGGAGCTCACGGTCGGCCCGATCACGCGCACCGACATCGTGCGCTACGCGGGCGCGGGCGGGGACTTCAACCCCATTCACCACGACGAGGAGTTCGCTCGTTCGGCGGGGATGCCGACGGTCTTCGCGATGGGGCTCATGCACGGGGGCATGCTCGGAGGGGTCGTCGCGCGCTGGCTGGGGCGCGCCAACGTGCGCTCTTACCAGATCCGCTTCACGGGCCAGGTGTGGCCCGGCGACACGCTCAGGTTCACGGGGCGGGTGGAGCGCATCTACGAGGCCGACGGCGAACGCCGCGCCGAGTGCTCGCTGCGGGTGACGCGTCAGACCGGCGACGACGCGATCCGTGCCACAGCAGTCGCCACGGTCGTCTGAGCCGCCGTGTCCACGATACAGGCCGGCCCAGGGGCGTCACACCCCGGCGCGGGGGAGGGAGATCTCGTCGCGGGCATCGACGACTGGCTGCGCTGCCAGCGGACCGGAGCCACGCTCGTCGTCACCCTCAACCGGCCCGAGCGCCGCAACGCGATCGCCTGGGAGCAGATCGCCCAGCTCGCCACCGTGCTGACACGCGCGGCCGGCGAGGAGACGATTCGCGCGGTCGTGCTGACCGGCGCGGGCGCCGCCTTCTGCGCCGGCGGCGACGTCAAGGACCAGGCCTCGCGTCAGGCGTGGGGGACGGTCGAGCGCATGCGCCGCGTCGCGCCGATGCTCGCCGCGATCGAGGCGGTGTGGGACTTCCCCAAGCCGCTGATCGCGGCGATCAACGGCGTAGCCGCGGGCGCCGGCGTGGGGCTCGCGCTGCTGTGCGACGTGCGCTACGCCGCCGAGGGCTCCCGGCTGGGCTTCGCGTTCGTGCGCGTGGGGCTCGGACCAGACTACGGCGTCTCCTACACCTTGCCGCGTACCGTGGGCCCCGGCCAGGCCGCGCGGCTGCTGTTCTCGGGGCGCTACGTCGAGGCCGAGGAGGCGCAGGCCATCGGGCTCGTAGAGGCCGTCCATCCGCCGGACCGGCTGCTGGACGAGGCGCTCGCGCTGTGTGCAGAGATCGGCGCGCGCGCCCCGTTCGGGGTCCGGTTGGCCAAGCACGCGATGCGCAGCGCGACGGCCGCAGACCTGGCCACCACGCTGCGCAGCGAGATGCAGGCGCAGTTCCTGGCCAGCGCAACCGACGATCACCGTGAGGGCACGACGGCCTTCACCGAGAAGCGCGAGCCTCATTTCCAGGACCGATGATGCCTGAGCGCCGGGCCGTTACTCCGCGCGGAGGGCGGGCTCGGGGGCCCGATCAGGGCGCGAACTCGCGTCCGAGCATGTGCCGGGCGACTACGAGCTTGGCGATCTGCGCGGTGCCGTCGCCGATCTCCAGGCCGATCGCGTCGCGCATCCGCTGACCCTGGGGCACCTCGTCGCTGTAGCCGGTGTGTCCGAAGGTCAGCAGCGACTGGTGGCAGGCCTCGACGGCGAGCTTGGGCGCCCACCACTTGGCCATGTTGCCCTCCAGGCCGTGGGGCAGGCCAGCGTCCTTGCGCCACAGGGCCTCGAAGCAGAGCAGCCTCGCTGCCTTGATCTGCGTGGCCAGCTCCACGAGCGGGAACGCGACTCCCTGCTGGCGCGAGATCGGCTGCCCGAAGGCGACGCGCTGCTTGGCGTAGGCGAAGGCATCATCCAGAGCCGCCTGCGCGGTGCCCAGGCACATCAGGCCGATCATCGCGCGTGAGTAGTCGAAGCCCTGCATCGTGCGCACGAACCCCTCGCCGCTGGCGCCCACGAGTGCCTCCGCTTGGACGGGATGACCGTCGAAGGCCAGCGAGGCGCGCCCGATCGAGCGGCCGCCGAGGTCCGAGAACGCCCCGCGCTGGAGGTAGCGGTCGTCGAGCCGGAAATAGAACGCGCTGACGCCGCGCGGGCCCGCCTCACCCGTGCGAGCCATGACCAGGGCCGTGTCGGCCACTGTTCCGAGGGAGATCGACGTCTTCTCGCCTGTGATCCGCCAGCCGCCGCCGTCGCGCTCGGCGCGGACGGTGATGCTCGCGGCGTCCGAGCCGGCGTCGGGCTCGGTGAGGCAGAAGCAGGGCAGCACGCTGCCGTCGGCGATCTCCGGCAGCCAGTCGCGTCGCTGGCGCTCGTCGCCGGCCGCGCGGATGATCTCACCGACCAGCGACGGGATCAGCAGAAGGTACGCGGCGTTGAGGTCGGCGCGGCCGATCTCCTCGCCTGCGATGCCGGTGGTCACCGCGTCGGCGCCCTGACCCCCGTACTCCTCCGGGATGCGCACGCCGACCAGGCCCTGACCGGCCATGTCGCTGTGCAGTTGGCGCCGGAACTCGCCACGGCGGTCGTCCTCGGCGTAGTGGGGGGCGATCTTCGCACGGGCGAAGGCCGCCACGCTGTCGCGAAAGTCGCGCTGCTCGTCGGAGAGGCCGAAGTCCATGGCCGCCGAAGTCTAACGGCCGTGAACGAGGGCTAACATGTCTCGGCGTGCGTGCACTCGCCTCACAGGTCTATCCGACGAGTGAGCGGTTCGGCGCGCGTGCACGGCGCGCCGTCGATCGGCGCGCGTGTCGCTCTGGCCATGGAACAGAGCCCGGGTGACGGCCCCCGCGAGCACTACCGTCGGCATGCGCGGCCGCGAGCATCGGCCGGGAGATGACGCTGTCGTCGTCGTCATCGCGCGGACGCCCACCGAGCGCGAGCTCGTCGAGCGCTGGGCGCACAACACCTATCCCGGGGCGCCCCTCACCGCGGTCGACGACCCCGCGTTGGTCCGGCGGCTCGACGGCGACGGCGATCCCCTCGTCGTGCCCGTGCGGGTTGCCTGGCTGCCGCGCGAGCGCGACGGCGACCGCAGCGTGCGCGTCGCCGACCTGCTCGCGCTGACCAACCCGCGCCAGCCGTGGTCGCGTATGCAGCCGCGGATCGCTCGGCGCGAGCCCGACCGCGCGCGGGTGCTCGCCGGGGAGCCTGCGCGTGCGGGCGAGCTGCGCCAGCGCTTTGAGGAGCAGACCGGGGGCGGTGGGGACGGCGCGCTGGCGGCGTTCGTCGGCCGCCAGGCGGTGCTCGCCTGCGATCGAGCCGAGCGGGCCATCATCGGCGACCGCTACAAGGTCCCGCGGCTGGTCGCCGAGCACATCACGGCGTCCGCGCGCTTCCGCGAGGAGGTGGCCCGGCTCGCCGAGGAGCTCGGCCGCCCGGCCGGCGACGTGCTCGCCGACGCCGAGGGCGCCCTGCGCGAGCTCGCGACGGTGCAGAGTCCGGTCGCCGTCGACGTCTTCCGCATCGTGCTCAGCCCGATGCATGCGCGCGCGTGGACCGTCGAGGTCGACGTTGGCTCGCTCGAGCGCCTGCGCCAGCTCAACAAGCGCCACGCGCTCGTCTTCCTGCCCAGCCATCGCTCCTACGTCGACCCGCTCGTGCTCGGCGACGTCCTGCACCGCCACGACTTCCCGCCCAACCATGTGGTCGGCGGCGACAACATGGCGTTCTTCCCGATCGGCCCGCTGGGCCGGCGCGCGGGCGTCATCTTCATCCGGCGCAACTTCGGCGACGACAAGATCTACAAGCTCGCGATCCGCGAGCTGCTCGGGCACGTCGTCGCCAAGCGCTTCAACCTCGAGTGGTACATGGAGGGCGGGCGCACGCGGACGGGCAAGCTGCGCCCGCCCCACTACGGGCTGCTGCACTACCTCGTCCACGCCGTCGAGCACGGCCGCGCGGAGGACGTCCAGCTGGTCCCGGTCTCCATCGTCTACGAGCAGATGCAGGAGGTCACGGCGATCGCCGCCGAGGACGGCGGCGCGGCCAAGCGCCGCGAGGGCGTCAGATGGTTCGTGGACTACGTGCGCCGCCAGCGCCGCAACGTCGGCACTGCCCGCGTGACCTTCGGCGAACCCTTCTCGCTGCGCGGTGCGCTCGACGAGGCGGGTGACGGGCCGGCGCGGCTGGAGAAGGTCGCCTTCGCGGTCTGCGAGGGGATCAACCGGGCCACGCCGATGACCGGCAGCTCGCTGGTGACGTTTGCCCTGCTCGGGGCGCGCGACCGGGCACTGACGCTAGGCCAGGTGCAGCGCGTGACCGCCCCGCTGCTCGGCTACACGCAGCTGCGCGGCATCCCCGGACCGATCGCGGGGCTGCGACGCCTTTCGGCGCTGGGTGCCGCCCTCGACGCCCTCGTGGACGCGGGCGTGGCGAGCCGTTTCGACGGCGGCGATGAGCCGGTGTGGTCGATCGCGCCGGGCGGCCACCACGTCGCCGCCTTTTACCGCAACGGCGCGATTCACTGGTTGGTCAACCGCGCGATCGTCGAGCTCGTCCTCCTGCGCGCGGGCGACGTCCGCCTCGAGGGAGACGCGTTCGACGCCGCCTGGGAGGATGCGCTCGCGCTCCGCGACCTGCTCAAGTTCGAGTTCTTCTTCGCCGACAAGGCTCGCTTCCGCGACGAGCTGTCCTGCGAGCTGGAGCTCGTCGCGCGCGCCGCCGAGAACGGCGCCGGGGCGGGGCTGACGGCGAGCGAGATGCTCGCCGGGGCGCCGACGCTCCTGGCGAATCGGGTGCTGCGGCCGTTCCTCGAAGCGCAGCTCGTGGTCGCCCGCCGCCTGGCGCAGCGCGATCCGCGCAGGGGCTGGGACCGCCGCGCGTTCCTGGATGAGGCCCAGGGCTACGGGCGCCAGCTGCTGCTGCAGGGGCAGGTCCACAACGCCGACGCGGTCTCCCGCGAGCTGTTCGGGGCGGCGATAAAGCTCGCGGCCAATCGCGACCTGGTCAATCCCGGCGGCGACGAGGTACGGGCCGCGCGCGACGCCTACGTCGGCGAGGTCGAGGAGGTCATCGGCCGGCTCGCACGGCTCGGTGAGCTCGACGCGGCGCTGCTGCAGGAGGTGCTCCATGGCGACGCTGGCTGAGCTCGTCGCCAGCGTGTACACGGGGCCGCGCGGCGCGGAGATCGCCGCCTGCTTCGACTACGACGGTACCGTGATCGGCGGCTACTCGGCGCAGGCCTTCTACAACCACCGCATGCGGGCCCTCGAGATCGGGCCCGTCGAGCTCGCGCGCACGCTGCTCGCCGGGGCGCGGGGCATCCGCTCAGACGAGGACTTCGCCGCGTTCCTCGAGGTGTCGCTCGCCGCCTGGAAGGACGTTGAGGAGTCAGAGCTCGAGGAGCTCGGCGAGCGGCTGTTTCGCAACGACATCGCCCGGCGCCTGCACACTGAGGTCTGGGAGCTGCTGGAGGCTCATCGGCGCATGGGGCACACGCTCGTGCTCGCGTCCTCGGCCACGCGCTTCCAGGTCGAGCCGATGGCCCGCGAGCTCGGCGTCGACCACGCGCTGTTCACCCCGGTCGAGGTCCTTGCGGGCCGGCTTACGGGACGTACCGCCGGGCCCCCGCTGTGGGGCGGCGGCAAGGCATGCGCGCTGCGGGCGCTCGCCGCGGAGCACGACCTCGACCTCGAGCGCTCCTGCGCATACTCCAACGGCGACGAGGACGTCCCCTTCCTGGAGGCCGTAGGCCACCCGGTAGCCGTCGAGCCCACCAGTGCGCTGCGCGCGGAAGCGCAGCGACGCGGGTGGCCGGTGTTGCGCTGCGCCTCACGCCGGGGGCGCCCCGGCGTGCTCGAGACCGCCCGCACCGTGGGGTTCTACGGCAGCTTCGCCACGGCCTTCGGCGCCGGGCTCGGCCTCGGGCTGCTCAACCGCTCGCGCCAGACGCTCGTGGACATCACGGGCGGCGTCGGGGCGGATATCGGTCTGGCGCTCGCCGGCGTCGATGTCGCCGTCGTTCGCGGCCAGCAGCACGCGTGGTCCTCGCGGCCGTGCGTCTTCGTGTTCAACCACCAGAGCAACATCGACCCGATCGTGATCATGAAGGTGCTGCGCAGCGGCTTCACCGGCGTGGCGAAGGCGGAGGTCAAGAGGATCCCGGGCTTCGGCCAGTTCTTCCAGATCGCGGGGGTGGCGTTCGTCGAGCGCGGGAACACCGCCCAAGCCCGCAAGGCGCTCGAGCCCGCGGTGGCCAAGATCCGTGACGAGCGCCTGTCGCTGGTGATCGCGCCCGAGGGGACGCGCTCGGTCACGCCGCGCGTGGGCCGCTTCAAGAAGGGCGCATTCCACATAGCGATTCAGGCCGAGGTGCCGATGGTGCCGATCGTCCTGCGCCACGCCGGCGCGGTGATGCCCCGTGGGGCCCATACGATACGCGAAGGTCGGATCGAGGTCGTCGTGATGCCGCCGGTCATGACGAGCGGGTGGACGGTCGAGACGCTCGATGACCATGTCGCCGAGGTCCGCGGGATGATCGCCGACACGCTGGACCGCTGGCCGGGGATGCCGGCCCTCCCGGAGCGCGCCACCGGGGCGGCGATGTCGTGAGCGCCCCTGAGGAGACGCGCAGCGCGCTGGCCTGGGGCGGCGGCAGCGAGATGAATGCGCTGGAGGCGCTCATGTGGCGGGCCGAGGCCGACCCGCGTCTGCGGTCGACGATCTTCGCGCTCGAGTTGCTCGACGAGGTGCCCGACTGGGAGCGCCTCGTGGCGGCGCACGATTGGGGCACGCGGATGGTCCCGCGCTTCCGCCAGCGCGTGGTGGAGCCGGCGCTGTGGCTCGGGGCACCGTCGTGGGCCGTGGACCCGGACTTCGATCTCAACTACCACGTGCGCCGCCTGCGCCTGCCCGGGGGCGGCTCGTGGCGTGACCTGCTGACCATCGTCTCGCAGATCGCGATGACCCCGTTCGACCGCGCCCGCTCCCCGTGGGAGGCCGTGCTGATTGAGGGTCTGGCCGACGGCAAGGCCGCCTACCTGCTGAAGATGCACCACGCCACGACGGACGGGATGGGCGGCATCCAGCTCCTCGCGGGGATCCACTCCCGCACCCGCGAGCCCGATCTCGACAAGCCCCAGCCCCCGCCGCCGGTCGGCGAGCGAGTCACCTCGGCGGGCACCCTCGCCCGCCAGGTCGCCCGCGACGCGCGCGGGGCGGCGAGGATGCTGCGGCGCTCCAGCGGCGCGCTGCGCGCGCTCGCGCGGCCGGACCAGGCCGCGCGAGACGCGCTGGGCTACGCGAGCTCGCTGCGGCGCGTGCTCGCCGGTCCGGCCGCCGAGGGGTCGCCGTTGCTGGGCGCGCGCAGCATGTCCTGGCGGCTCAGCGCGCTGGACGTCGCCTTCGCCGACCTGCGAGCCGCAGGCAAGGCGGCGGGCGGGTCGCTCAACGACGCCTATCTCGCCGCGCTGCTGGGTGCGTTCCGCCGCTACCACGAGCAGCTCGGCCAGCTGGTCTCGACCCTGCCGATGGCGGTGCCGATCTCGTTGCGCCGTTCCGAGGACAGTGAGGGCGGCAACCGCTTCGCGGGCGCTCGGCTCGCCGGGCCGATGGACATCGCCGACCCCGGCGAGCGGATCGCGGCGATCGGTGCGCTCGTGCGTGCCGCGCGCGACGAGCGGGCGGTGGACGGGGTGGCATTGGTGGCGCCCGCGCTGTCGCGGCTACCCGGCTCGGTCATCTCGCGGCTCGCCGGCGGGATGACCAAGGCCAACGACCTGCAGGCGAGCAACGTCCCCGGGCTGCGTCAGGACGCCTACCTCGCGGGTGCCCTGGTTGAGCGCCTGTACGGCTTCGGTCCGCTGCCGGGCTGCGCGTGCATGGCCGCGCTCGTCACGCACCGCGACACCTGCTGCGTGGCCGTGAACAGCGACCCGGCGGCGATCACCGAGGGTGAGCTCTTCGACCGTTGCCTGGTCGAAGGCTTCGCCGAGGTGCTGACCCTGCATCCCAACGCGACGCCGCCGCTGCTGAGGGCCTGAGCGAACCAAAGGAGACGACACGAGCATGCCTGCCGCCACCCACTTCGAGCTAGCCGGCGCGAAGGGCCGGATCGCCGTCCGGCGCTGGCCGAACGACGACGCGCGCTACGTGGCGCTGATCGCGCACGGCTACGGCGAGCACGCCGGCCGCTACGAGCACGTCGCCGAGCGGCTCACGGACCACGGCGCCGCCGTCTACGGGCCCGACCACCTGGGCCATGGGCACTCGGAGGGTGAGCGCGCGATCGTCGAGGACCTCGAGGACATGGTCGGCGACCTGCACGCGGTCGCCGACCGGGCCCACGAGGATCATCCGGCGCTGCCGGTCGTGCTGATCGGTCACTCGATGGGTGGGATCATCGCCACGCGTTTTGCGCAGCAGCACGGCAAGGAGCTTGCCGCGCTCGTCCTTTCCGGGCCGGTGGTCGGCGGCAACCCGGAGATCGAGGCGCTGCTGGGCATGGACCCGATCCCCGACGTCCCGATCGACCCGGGCATGCTCTCGCGCGACCCCGAGGTCGGCCGCGCCTACGCCGAGGACGCGCTCGTGTGGCACGGGCCGTTCAAGCGCCCGACGCTCGAGGCGATGTTCGCGGCCATCGGCGCGATCGCGGAGGGCCCCTCGCTGGGCTCGCTGCCGACCCTGTGGATCCACGGCGAGCAGGACCCGCTCGCCCCGCTCGCCGTGACCCGCCCCGCCGTCGAGCGCGTCGCCGGCGACGCGCTCGAGCAGAAGGTCTACGCCGGGGCGCGCCACGAGATCTTCAACGAGACCAACCGCGACGAGGTCCTCGGCGACGTGCTCGCCTTCTTGGACCGCGCGCTCGCCAACCGCTGATGTCGGGACGTTAGGAGCGTCGCGTAGTGGCGCGCCCAATGCAGGTCACCGTGCTCGGCGGTGGGTCGTGGGGCACGACGGTGGCGGTGTTGGCGGCGGCGAACACGTCGACGCTCCTGTGGGCGCGAGATCGCGAGGTGGCGCGCGAGGTCTGCGAGGAGCACACGAACACCCGCTACCTCGGCGATCACGCGCTGCCCGAGAGCCTGCGTGCGACCGCCGACCTCGCCGAGGCCGTGGCGGGCGCCGACGTGCTCGTCGTCGGCGTGCCCTCTCACGGGATTCGGACTGTGCTGCAGGAGGCCGCGGCGCACTTGCGCCCGTCGGTCCCCGTGCTCTCTCTGGCCAAGGGTCTGGAGCCCGGGACGCGACTGCGTCCCACACAGGTGATCGGTGAGTGCCTCTCCGGCCACCCGGTGGGGCTGCTCGCGGGCCCGAACCTCGCGCGAGAGGTGCTCGGCGGGTTTGCGGCGGCCGCGGTCGTCGCGACGCCCGACGAGGCTGTGGCCCGCGTGCTGCAGCCGCTGTTTGCCTCCCGCCGTTTCCGCGTGTACCGCAACCAGGACCTGCTGGGCAGCGAGATGGGAGGCGTGCTGAAGAACGTGATCGCGATCGCCTCCGGCATGGCCGACGGGCTCGGCGTGGGTGACAACACGCGCGCTATGGTGCTCACCCGCGGCCTGGCGGAGATCACGCGCCTGGGTGAGGCCATGGGAGCGGACCCCCGCACATTCGCCGGGCTGACGGGCCTCGGCGACCTCATGGCGACGTGCATGAGCCCGCTCTCTCGCAACCGACGCGTGGGCGAGGGGCTCGCGCGCGGCAGGACGCTCGACGAGGTCGTCGCCGAGATGAACCAGGTCGCCGAGGGCGTGAAGACCGCGCGGACCGTGATGCAGCTCGCTGCCGAGCACGACTGCGTGATGCCGATCGCCTCCGAGGTCGACGCGGTCGTCAACGAGGGCCGCCACCCCCGCGAGGCCTACCGCGGCCTGCTGCGGATGGTCGCCGAAAGCGAGAAGCACGAGGTGGCGTAGACGCGGCACCCATCCTCGCGACGCAAGGCGCGGCAGGCAGGCGTGCGCGGAGCCGGTCCTCGGGCGCTCCGCCGCATCCGGCGCGCTGCGATCAGACGGGGAAGACGCCGTGGTGTCGGCCCGGGGCGTCGCGCACCCAGTCGCCGGCGGCTTCGAGCCGGCGGGTCAGCTCGGCCCGCAGGTCCTCTGGCTGGACCACCGCGTCGATCAGCAGGTCGCTGGCGAGTCCCATGGCGTCCCACTGCTCCTCGAGCTCGGTGCTGCGCTCGCGGATGAACGCGGCGCGCTGCTCGTCGTCCGCGATCGCCGCGAGGTGGTTGGCCCAGATGGCGTTGACCGCAGCCTCTCCCGCCATCGCCCCGATCTGCGAGCCCGCGAGCGCGATCGTTGCGCGCGGCTCGAACCCCGGCGAGCACATCGCGTAGTAGCCGGCGGCGAAGGCCTTGCGCAGGACGACGCACCAGCGCGGTACCTGGGCGCTCGACATCGCGGCGATCATCTTGGCGCCATGACGGATGATGCCCTGGCGCTCGACTGCCGAGCCGATCATGAACCCCGGCAGGTCGGCCAGGAACACGAGCGGGACGTTGAACGCGTCGCACAATGTAATGAAGCGCGCCGCCTTGTCCGACGAGTCGACGCAGATCGCTCCCGAGCGCACCTTCGGCTGGCTGGCGACGATGCCGACGGACCGGCCATCGATACTGGCGAACCCCACGACGATCTCCTTCGCCCAGCGCGGCTTGACGGGGAAGAATGAGCCGTCGTCCACGACCCGGTCGATGACCTCGTGCACGTCATACGGGGTCCGGAAGTTGGCCGGGATCACGCTGTCCCAGTCGCTGCGCGAGGGACCGGTCGGGGTCGCTCGCGGTGGCTGTAGGCCGAAGTGGCTGGGGAGGTAGGACAAAAAGCGCTTGGCCTTGGCGATCGCGTCCGCGTCGCTCTCGCACAGCTCGTCCGCGCACCCCGAGATCTCCGTGTGCATGCGGGCGCCGCCCATCTCCTCGAGCGTCACGCGTTCGCCGATGGCCTTCTCGGCGACGCGCGGCGACGCGAGGTACATCGATGCGTTGCCGTCGACCATTCCCACCCAGTCGCAAAACGACGGCATGTAGGCGCCACCGGCGGCTGACGGCCCCAGCAGACAGCACACCTGTGGCACCCTGCCCGAGAGGCGCACCTGCATGTGGAAGATGCGGCCCGCTCCGCGCGCCCCCGGGTGGAATGCGAGCGCATCGGTCAGCCGGCCGCCGGCCGAGTCCACGAGAAACAGAACCGGTAGCAGATCCCGGTCGGCCAGCTCCAGGATGCGGATCTGCTTCTCGACCGTGCGGCGACCCCAGGAGCCCGCTTTGACGGTCGGGTCGTGGGCGATCACCGCCACGGTCCGGCCCTCCACGGTGCCGGTCCCGGTGACCACCGCGTCCGCGGGCAGGCGCTCGTGGGTCACGCTGGCGAACAGCCCGTCCTCGGTGAATGACCCTGGGTCGAGCAGCAGCGCAAGCCGCTCGCGCACCGGCAGCTTCGTCCCGAGTCGGCTGCGGTCGCCGCCGGCGAGCGCCCACGCGTGCTCGCGCGCCAGCCGTGCGCTTGTGTCCTCCGCGGAGCTGGTCGCGATCCCGGGCGCGTTCGAGTCGGGGGCGCTCATCGGTGGCGACGGTAACAGCGTACGCTCAGACCGGTCGGCGCATCCCCCCTTCGGGTGATGAAGTCTGACCGCTAGGGTGATGCGGCTCACCATCCGCTCACCTAGCATTCGCGGCGATGATTCAGGCGCGATCCGACGCTGTGGAAGGCCCCCGCCTCGAGGCGCTCCTGCGGACCGGCCGCGAGCGCCTCCGCGATATGCGCGGGCTGCCGGAACCGCCAACGCACAACGCGCGCGACCAGATACTGGCGTGCGCGCAAATCGCTCGCGAGCTGTGGGTGCGCTCGGACCCGCACGGACCGGCCGACGTCCGCGCTGCTCACGCGCTGGCTGTCGAGCTGATGGTCGCCGCGACTCAGGCCATGGGCGAGTGGGCACGCGGCCTGCGGATGCACCAGGTTCGCCACATGCTCGACGAGGCCTGAAGGGCCGGAGGGGACGAGCACATGTGCGCCAAGGTGCTTTTCGAGCCGATCGGGGAGGAGATCGAATGCGGTGAGGATGAGTCGGTTCTGGACGCCGCCTTCCGCCAGGGCTACAACCTGGTCTACGGCTGCCGGGAGGGCCAGTGCTCGGCCTGCAAGTGCTACCTGCTGGAGGGCGAGGTGGCTCTGAAGCCCTACTCGACGTTCGCGCTGTCCGACGTCGAGGAGGCGCAGGGCTACACGCTGCTGTGCCGTGCGATGCCTGACGAGGATCTCGTCGTCGAGCTGCTGCACTACGACCCCGACAACTACAAGCTCGACCACCCCATCGGCGAGGGCGTCGGGATCCTCACCGAGCTGGAGGAGCTCACGCACGACATCGTCCGGCTGCGCCTGCGCATCGACGAGCCCGCTGACTTCGACTTCAAGCCCGGCCACTACGTCGACATCGCCGTGCCCGGCGAGGACGACGCGCACCGGTCCTTCTCGATGGCGAATCTGCCCGGCGAAGGCGAGCTCGAGTTCATCATCAAGCGCTACGAGGGCGGCCGCTTCTCGGGCCTGCTGCGCGATGAGATCGCCACCGGCGACCGGCTGCGCTTCACCGGCCCGTACGGCGCTTTCTATCTGCGGCGCAGCGAGCGCGCGATCCTCATGGTGGCCGGCGGCTCGGGGATGGCACCGGTGCTGTCCGTGCTGCGCCAGCTGGCCGCTGAGGGCAGCGACCGGCGAGTGCGTTTTCTCTACGGCGCACGCACGCGTCACGACCTGATCTGCCTCGACGTCGTCGAGGCGCTGGGCGCGCGCCTGGCGGACTTCCGCTTCGTCCCGGTCCTGTCTGAGCCCGCCGACGGTGACGACTGGGAGGGCGAGACGGGCTTCGTCCACGAGGCCGCCGGACGGCTGCTCGACAGCGGCGAGCTGGGCGACTTCGAGGCGTACATGTGCGGTCCTCCGCCGATGATCGACGCCGCCAGCGAGATGCTCGCCGACGGCCATGGCGTCGACGAGCATCTCATCCACTACGACAAGTTCACGAC
>DAIMGB010000001.1:0-21637 GCA_036724195.1 Thermoleophilaceae bacterium | reverse complement strand
TGGATTTACGTATTTCACGCCGCAGAAGCGGCGGGCGACCCTCTATGAGGAGGTGACGGTCGACACGCAGCCGTCGATCCATCGCCACATGGACCGTGGCTACCCGCTGCACTTCGCCGACGGCCGGCCGATGTACTGGGACAGCTCGACGAGCCTCGAGGTAGGCGATTGGTTCGACTTTCGCGATCCCGGGGCGCAGTGGGAGCGTCCCTTCTACCAGAAGGGCACGGCGGCCGAGCATCAGATCGAAAGCGCCGTCAGCGTGGCCGCGGCCGATCACCTGTTCGAGGACTTCAGCCCGGAGTGGGTCGAGTTCCTGCGCGAGCACCTGCAGACTCCGGCCTTCTGCGAGCAGGGGCTGTGGCTGGCGCTCGCGACGACCGCACGCGACTGCCTGTCGGACACCGTGGCGATGTGCGTCATCCTGCAGGCGTCGATGAAGCAGCGTCTCGCGCAGGCGATCGTGCTGTACGCGATGGACCTGGAGGCACATTTCGGCGAGATGCCGATCGCGCCCAGCAAGCAGCGCTTCCTCACCGATCCGATGTGGCAGCCCACTCGTGAGTACGTCGAGCGCCTGCGCACCGTCACCGACTGGGGCGAGATGATCGTCGCGTGCAACCTGTGCTTCGAGCCGGTGGTCGGCGTCTTGTATCGGCGCGAGCTGGGCATCCGCGCGGCGCGGCTGAACGGTGACTCGGTGACGCCCGTGATCGCCCACGGCGGCCAGGTCGAGTGGGGCTGGGCGCGTAGCTGGTCGGCGGAGTTCACGCGCTTCGTCCTCGAGGACGAAGCGCACGGTGCGGACAACCGTGAGCGCGTGGCCGGCTGGCTCGACGCCTGGATGCCGCGCGCACACGACGCGGCGCAGGCTCTGGCGCCGCTCGCCGACCGTGTGCCAACCGGGATCTCCTTCGACGAGTGCTCGCAGCGCGTCGAGCGCGACGTGCGCCTGTATCACGAGGAAGCCGGAGTCGCCGAGCTGACCGGGGTGCGGGCATGACCCCGGAGACCCCGGCCGATCTGCCGGCCGCGCCCCCTGACGACGACAGCGTCTGGGTCGGCATCGTCATGGCCAAGAGCGCCGAGGGCGACGCGGTCGCCGACCTGATGCGCAGGCAGGAGGGCATCGAGGTGCGCGAGAACGCCTCCTTCTGGGACATCCGCGCGAAGGACCGCCTCACGATTGACTTCGACGAGGTCAGCGAGGAGCTCGGATTCGAGCTCGACGGCTACTCGATCCAGCACGAGATGAGCACCCACTACGGCCGGCTGATCGTCACCGACGGCGCGCTGCTGCTCATCGGCGATCCGATCGAGGCAATGGAGTACCTCATGTGAGTGATTGTTCACCCCGCCGCGCGCTTGATGGCTTGCGCGCGAACCACAGGGAAGCAACGGTGGCGGGGGCCGGCAACGAACATCGCAGCGCGCCGACGGCGCGCCGGCGGGAAAGACGAAACGAGAGGACAACGCCCATGGCGACCACGACGAGACGGCGCAGCATCACCAAGACCCACGAGCGGATCGGGCAGCTCGGGTGGGAGGCGGACCTGCATACGCCCGCCGTGAAGTACCCCACCCGCTACAAGTTCCCCAAGAAGGCCAAGGACCCCATGAAGCACATCATGCGGGAGTACCTGCCGATGGAGCTCGAGAAGGACGAACGCGTCTACGGCGGCCACGACGCGGGCGTTCGCGCCGACATGGCCGGCAAGGCGGAAGAGCGCTGGCTGGAGATCATGAAGCCGTTCATCACGGTGACGAACTTCGCCGAGATCGCTGCCGGGCGCTGCATGTCGATGCTGATCGAGGCGGTGCCCAATAACGAGCTGCGCAACGGCTACCACGTGCAGTTCGTCGACGAGATCCGTCACACGGGCATGCAGATGAGCCTCGCCAAATGGTATGCCAAGCACGGGCCCGACGCGGCCGGATGGGACATCTGCCAGAAGGCGTTTCCGCGTGACATCGTGACCGCCGGCGCGCTGAACTACGTCTCGACGTTCATGGTCGGCGACCCGATCCAGTGCGCCTTCCACCTGCAGGTCGTCGCCGAGACGGCGTTCACCAACATCGTCTTCGTCGCATTCCCGGACATGGGTGCGCGCAACGGCGACTTCGTCCTGCCCACGACGTACCTGTCGGTGCAGTCTGACGAGGCTCGTCATATTTCCAACGGCTACGCCACGCTGCTCACGGTCCTGCAGGACGACGACAACGTCCCATTCATCGAGCAGGACCTGCTCCAGGCGTTCTGGGCCACGCACGCATTCATCGACGTGTTCTCCGGCGGGCTGATCGAGTACTTCAGCAAGGACCGGTCAGACCCCGAGTCGTTTCTGGACAAGTGGGACCGTTGGGTGCGCGATGACTGGTACCGCGCCTACATCCTCAAGCTGGGCCGGCTCGGACTGGACGTGTCGCCGGACATGTTCAACCGTGCGCGAGAACGCATCGTCAACGGTCTCATCCACAAGACGGTGATGTTCGCAGCGGCGGCCTGGCCGCTGCACTTCTGGCGCTTCGACCCGCTGACCGAGACCGACTTCGAGTGGTTCGAGGACAAGTACCCGGGCTGGTATGACCAGTACGGCATGTTCTGGGAGGCCCTGGCCGAGACCGCTGATCCCAGCGAGCACGCGCTGCTGTTCGGAGCGCTGCTCGAGGAGGGGCCGCCGATGTGCTGGACCTGCATGATCAACGCGATCCTCGACGAAGACATGTGTTACCGCGTGGTCGGGGAGCGGACCCGCTTCTACTGCTCGCCGGAGTGCAAGTGGATCGACGAGACCAACCCGGGCCGCTTCCAGGGCGACCGCAACTGGTTTGACCGCTACCACGGCTGGGAGCTCTCAGAGGTGATCAAGGAGCTGGGCTTCGTCCGTTCGGACGGCAAGACGCTCATCGCCCAGCCCCACCTCAACGACGACAAGCGCTGGACGCTGGCTGACATCAGGGCATGCGATGTGACGATCAAGAGCCCCAACATCGAGACGGCCAAGCGGATGGGGCTGCCCAGCGGCGACTGGAGCAACGCCCCGCTCACCCAGGAGGACATCCTGTTCGGCACGGGGGCCCAGGTCCCCACATGATCCCGCACGCAACGCGATGACCGCCGGTCCGCGGACGGACCGGCGGTCGGGGCGAGCGCCATGAGCGAGGCGCGGGGAGGCCGAGGCACGCCAGGTTCCCGGCGCTCGCGTCGGCGTCGCTCACAATGCGGGCGGATGGCTCGAAGACGACGTCGCGGTGGCAGCGGTGACCGTCCTGCAGGCTTGAGCGGCCAGCCCGCGCCCCAACGATCGGCGCGTAGGAGGCTGCGCGCGCCCGACGAGCGGCGGTGCGGTGGTCAGCGCCCCTGCCACTGCGGTCGGCGGTGCTCGCGGAAGGCCCGTGGGCCTTCCTGGGCGTCCTCGGAGAGATAGACGGGCTCAAAGAGCCGGTCACCTTCGTCGAGTGCCTCGCGCCAGCCCCGCTCGGCGGCGGCGTAGATGGTCGCCTTGCTGGCCCGCACGGAGAGCGGCGCATTGGCCGCGATGCGCTCGGCGAGCGCCTGCACCTCCTCCGCGAGCTTCAGCGGCGCCACGACGCGGTTGACGAGGCCGATCTCATAAGCACGAGCGGCGCTGATGGGCTCGGCGGTCATCAGGATCTCAAGGGCCACTCGCGGCGGGATCAGCCAGGGAAGGGGCGCCGCCCAGGGCGCGCCGCGGCCCCAGCGGGCCTCGCTGACCGAGAAGCGCGCGTGCTCGGCGGCGACGCACAGGTCGCACATCTGGGCCAGCAGGAACCCTCCGCCGTAGGCGACGCCGTTGACCGCGGCGATGACCGGCTTGGCGACGTGGACGTTGCGGTTGAGGTGCGGGATGAAGTCCGGCGGCGGGACCTTCAGAGCGGTGTCGGCCATCTCCTTGAGATCTCCGCCCGCGCAGAACGCCTCGTCCCCGGCGCCGGTGAGCACGAGGACCCGCGCCAAGTCGTCCTCGTTGAAGCGTGCGAAGCCGGCGAAGAGCCCGTCGCGTGCGGCTCGGTTGAGGGCGTTGCGCGCCTCGGGGCGGTCGATCGTCAGCCACGCCACGCTGTCGCGGCGGTCGTAGTGCACGGCGTCGGTGAGCTGCTCGGGCATCGGTCCTCTCTCGTCGGGGTCAGGGGCGGGGCATCACGCGTCGGCGTGCTCGTCGATGACGACGAGGACGGTGCCCGCCTCGACCTGCTGGCCGTCGGAGACGAGCACCTCGGAGACCGTGCCGTCGGCGGGCGCCACGATCTCGTGCTCCATCTTCATCGCCTCGATTACGACCAGCGCCGAGCCGCGCTGCACCTCGTCGCCCGCCTGCGCGCGGACGCGCAGCACGATGCCGGGCATGGGGGAGGACAGCGAGCCGGCGGCGAGCTCCTCCTCGACGCTCGGGAAGCGTGCGAGCTCGCGCAGGGCCGCCTGGCCGAGGGCGCTGTTGACCCACCAGGTGCCGCCGTCCCGGCGTACGCGGTAGCGCCGCCTGATGCCGTCGACCTCGAGGTCGACGAGGTCGGGTGCGCACGCGTGCAGGCGCGGCGCGGAGAGTTCCTGATCCTCCACGCGCACGAAGAGAGCGCCGCGGAGGAAGCGGTACTCGACAGCCAGCGCTCCGCGCGTGCCCTCGAAGGCCACCGACTGCGGCTGGGACGGGTTGTTGCGAAAGCCGCTGGGCACCAGCGACAGCACGCGTGCGTCACGGCGGCGGCCCGCCTGGGCGGCCAGCGCTGCGGCCGCTGCGTGGACGCGCTCGGCCTCAGGGCCCAGCAGCGGCGCTCCGAGCTCCCCGGGCGCGTGGCGCTCCAGGAAGTGGGTGTCGGTGTCCCCGGCGAGGAACTCGGGATGCTCGAGCAGCCGTACCAGGAAGTCACGGTTGGTCGTCAGCCCGTGCAACTCGGCCAGACGCAGCGTGCAGGCCAGGCGCGCCGCCGCCTGGCGGCGGGTGGGGGCGTGCGCGATGACCTTGGCGACCATCGGATCGTAGTGGACGCTGATCTCCGAGCCCGACGCGACGCCGGTGTCGACGCGCACGCCCTCGGAGGTGGGGATCACAAAGCGGGTCAGCTGTCCGGTCTGGGGCAGGAAGTCCTGCTCAGGATCCTCGGCGTACAGGCGCACCTCGATCGCGTGGCCGCGCATCGTCGGCTCCAACGCCGCGGGCGGAAGGGGGAGCCCTTCGGCGACCTCAAGCTGAAGTCGCACGAGGTCGAGGCCGGTCACCAGCTCGGTGACGGGATGCTCCACCTGCAGGCGCGTGTTGACCTCTAGGAAGAAGAACTCGCCGGCCGGGGTCAGCAGGAACTCGACCGTGCCCGCGCCTACATAGCCAAGGGAGCGCCCAGCGGCGATGGCCGCGGCGCACATGCGCCCGCGCAGCTCCTCGTCGAGCGCCGGAGAGGGCGACTCCTCGACGATCTTCTGGTGGCGCCTCTGGATCGAGCACTCGCGTTCGAACAGCGTGGCCACGTTGCCGTGGTGGTCGCCAAAGATCTGGATCTCCACGTGGCGCGAACTCTCGACGTAGCGCTCGAGGAACAGTGTGTCGTCGCCGAAGGCGGCGGCAGCCTCACGACGCGCGGAGGCGATGGCGCCGAGCAGGGCGTCGGGCGCGGTGACGATGCGCATCCCCTTGCCACCGCCGCCGGCCGAGGCCTTGGCCAGCAACGGCCAACCAAGCTCGCCGGCGCGCCGGCACAGCTCATCGTCGTCGAGGTCGTGGTGCGCGGTGAGATCATCGAGAACGGGAACGCCCGCGTCGCGCATGAGCGCCTTGGCCTGGATCTTCGAGCCCATGGCGGCGATCGCCTCGGGCGAGGGGCCGACGAACAGGATGCCTGCCTCCTGGCAGCTGCGCGCGAACTCGGCGTTCTCGGCCAGGAAGCCGTAGCCGGGATGGATGGCGTCCGCGCCCGTGCGTCGCGCTGCGTCGATGTGAGCGTCCCCGCGCAGATAGGACTCCGCTGGCGTCGCGCCTCCGAGCGCCACGGCCTCATCGGCCTCCCGGGCGAAGGGCGCGTCGCGGTCGGGCTCGGAGAACACGGCGACGGTGGCGATTCCCATCTCGCGAGCGGTACGGTTGATGCGCCGGACGATCTCGCCTCGGTTGGCCACCAGCAGCTTGGTGATCGGCCTTGAGGTCACCGCTTCGGGTGGCGCCGGCGCCGGCATCTCTTCACGCGCGCTCATCCCGCTACATGCGGTAGACGCCGTAAGTGTCGGTGCCGCGCACCTCATTGCCGTGGCAGGCGGAGAGCGCCATCCCGAGCACGGCACGCGTGTCGCGGGGGTCTATGATCCCGTCGTCGTACAGGTGCCCGCTGTTGGCCAGTGCCTGTGACTCGGCCTCGATCTGGCACTCCACCCGCTCACGCATCGCGCGGTCCTGCTCTTCGTCGTAGGCCGTCCCGCGAGCCTCTGCTCCCGCACGCGCCACGATCGAGAGCACTCCGGCCAGCTGCTGCGGGCCCATCACCGAGGACTTGTTGTTGGGCCACCCGAAGACGAAGCGGGGCTGGTAGGCGCGGCCCGACATCCCATAGTTGCCAGCGCCGTAGGACGACCCGGTGAGCAGCGCGATGTGCGGCACCGAGCTGTTGGACACGGCGTTGATCATCATCGCGCCGTGCTTGATGATCCCGCCCTGCTCGTACTCCTTGCCGACCATGTAGCCGGTCGTGTTGTGGATGAAGATGAGCGAGACGTCCTTCTTGTTGGCGAGCTGGATGAACTGCGTCGCCTTCTGCGCCTCCTCGGAGAACAGGATGCCGCGTTGGTTGGCCAGGATGCCGACCGGATAGCCGTGGATCGAGGCCCAGCCGGTGAGCAGCGAGGTGCCGTACAGCGGCTTGAACTCGTCGAAGCGCGACCCGTCGACGATCCGCGCCAGGACCTCCTTCATGTCGAACGGCACCTTGACGTCGACAGAGGCGATCCCCAGCAGCTCCTCAGGGTCGTAGAGCGGCTCGTCGGGCGCGTCACTGGGCGCCGGCCCGAGCTTGCGGTAGTTCAGCCTCCGTACGATGTCGCGCGCGATGCGCAGGCAGTCTGGCTCGTCGATGGCCATGAAGTCCGACAGCCCCGACACCCGCGAGTGCATGTCGGCCCCACCGAGCTCCTCGTCGTCGGCCTCCTCGCCGGTGGCCATCTTCACGAGCGGCGGCCCGCCGAGGAAGACCTTGGCACGGTTCTGCACGAAGACCGAGTACTCGCACATGCCGGGCACGTAGGCCCCGCCCGCGGTTGAGTTGCCAAACACCAGTGCGAGGGTCGGGATCCGGGCCGCCGACAGGCGCGTGAGGTTGCGAAACAGCTCCCCGCCAGGGATGAAGAGGTCGGCCTGGGTCGGCAGGTCGGCGCCGCCGGACTCGACGATGTTGATGAACGGCAGCCGGTCCTCCAGCGAGATCTGCAGCGCCCGGAAGATCTTGCGAAACGTCCAGGGATTGGAGGCGCCCCCGCGGATGGTGGGGTCGTGGGCGACGATCATGCACTCGATGTCCTCGACGACGCCGATACCGGTGATCAGCGATGCTCCCACCTCGAAGTCGGTGTGGTAGGCCGCGAAAGGCATCAGCTCGAGGAAGGGCGCGTCGCGATCGAGCAGCATCTCAATGCGCTCGCGGGCCAGCAGCTTGCCGCGCTGACGGTGACGCTCGACGTACTTAGGGCCCCCACCAGCGCGGTTGCGCTCGAGCTGCTCCTCGATGCCCTGAATCAGCGCGAGCATACCCTCGCGATTGGCCTGGAACTGCTCGGCCGGGAGGATACGAGAGGTCAGGGTGCTCACGGCTGCCGGATGTTAGCGGGCGTTCACGTTCAGCATCACGCGGTCAGTCCTGCCGCGCGCCGACGATCGACACGAACGATACGCACGCTCCCGGCTGGCCGCCGAGGTTGTGTGTCAGGCCCAGCCGGGGGTCGGAGATCTGACGCTCGCCGGCCTCGCCGCGCAGCTGCAGCCACATCTCGAAGAGCATGCGCAACCCGCTGGCGCCGATCGGATGGCCAAAGGACTTCAGGCCACCATCGGGGTTGACCGCCAGCTCCCCGTCGAGATCGAAGACGCCGTCGAGCACGTCCTGGTAGCCACGCCCGCGCTCGGAGAACCCGAGGTCCTCCATCAGCACGAGCTCGGTGGGGGTGAAGCAGTCATGCACCTCGGCCATCGAGATCTCCGCGCGGGGATCGCTGACGCCGGCTTGGCTGTAGGCGTCCTCGGCGCAGCGCACGACCTCGGTGAAGGTCGTGTAGTCGTAGCCGGGGTCCAGCGGGCCCTCGGCGGGGCCCGCCGTGAACGACAGCGCCTTCACGTAGACCGGGCGGTCGGTGTAGCGATGGGCGTCCTCGGCTCGGACGATGAGCGCGGCCGCCGCCCCGTCGGAGACGCCCGAGCAGTCGAAGATCCCCATTGGGCCGGCGACCAGCGGCGAGCAGGCGATCGTCTCCCTGGCCACCTCCTTGCGGAACTGCGCCCGCGGGTTCTTGGCCCCGTTGACGTGGTTCTTCCAGGCGATGCGCGTCATGACCTCCTTCATGACGTCCTCGTCGATCCCGTACTTCTTGCAGTAGGCGGGCGTCAGCAACGAGAACATCGCCGGGGCGGTGAGGTCGGGGTCGGTGCCGTCGCCGGGCACGCTCGGCAGCACCAGGCCCGAGTAGCCCGAGTCCTTGAGCTTCTCGACACCGACCGCCATCACGACGTCGTAGGCGCCGGCGGCGACCGCGTAGCACGCGTTGCGGAAGGACTCCGACCCCGTCGCGCAGTAGTTCTCGACCCGGGTGACCGGCTTGTAGTCGATCTTCAGCGGGCGGCTGAGCGTGAGCCCTGAGCTGCCCGAGCCCATCGTGCCGACCCAGTAGGCGTCGACGTCAGGCTTGTCGATCCCCTCCGTCGACGCGAAGCACTCCTCCGTGGCGTCGATCAGCAGGTCGTCGACCGATCGGTCCCAATGCTCTCCGAACGTCGTGCAGCCCATCCCCACGATTGCGACGCGGTCGCGGATGCCGTTGCTGGCCATCAGTGCGCTCCCTCCTGCTCGGCGCAGACCGCACGGGCCGGCCTTGCCTTCCAGAAGTAGTTGTGAATTCCCTGTGCTGTGGAGATCCGGCGGAACGTCATCTCGACACGGTCGCCGACGCGCACGGCGCCGACGTCGACGTCTGTCATCTGGCACGCGAAGCGTCCGCCGCCGTCGAAGTCGAGCACGACGTCCAGGGTGGGCGGGGCGAGCGAGAAGGCCAGGCGATCGACGGTCATCGTGGCGACCGTGGCCTGCCGGTCAGCCAGCCGCCAGGGCTCGCCGTCGTCGACTGCCCGGCAGTGCACGCACACGCGCTGGGGCGGGAGCTGCACCGTGTCGCAGGATCGACAGCGCGAGCCGACGAAGGCGTACTTCCAGGCCTCGGTGCGTGCGGCGGGCGGGGCCGCGGTGCGCGCGGGATCAGGACGCCGTGGCGGCTCGCGCTCCAGGACGCCGCGCCAGGTCAGGAAGTCGCCGTAGGGCACCGCCCGCCGATTGGCGATCTGGGCGCGGACCTCGGCACCGGCGGGCCGGCGGGCGATCGCGTCGGTGACGCGCAGGACTGTCGCATCGCATCCGTCCGCGGCGAGCAGCAGCAGGATGGTCTCCCCCGGCGCGGCGCGGTCGAGCACGTCGGCGAGGACGAGGCCCGCGTGCGCGGCGCCCGCGTAGCCGACCTCGCCGTCGAGTCCGTCGGCTGCCGCGTCGCCGAAGCCCTTCAGCGCGGTTCGCGCCGCCCGAGCGTGCGGCGAGGAGACAATCACGTGGTCGGCGCGCTGGATCCCGGCTGCCGCGAGTGCACGGGTGGCCGCGTCGCCGATCAGCGGCACGTAGCGCTGCAGGCCAAAGCGCTCCTCCCAGGTGGAGCTGGCGCTGGCTCCAGGCTGCCGCCAGCGATCCAGGAACTCGGCTGTGATGGACGCCTCGGCCAACACCTCGGCGACCACGTCCTCGCCCTCACCGAAGACGAAGGCGACGGCGGCGTCGCCTCCGTAGCGCTCGTCATCGGAGCCCGGCCGACCGATGCGAATGTCCGACAGCACCGCCATGCCGTCGCAGGCCAGGGCCGCGCGCACAGCGGCCGTGCTCGACCGCACCGCGCCGCCGACGTCTGCGGCCAGCACGTCGTCGTCAAGCTCGAGCGCGGCGTGGATCGCGGTCGCGTTCGTCTTGTCCAGGTAGGCGGGAGCGGTGGTGGCGAACAGCAGCGCGGCTGGCCGGGCGCCGTTCCACAGCGCGCGGCGGCAGGCCTCCACGCCCATCGAGGTCGTGTCCTCGTCGTGGCAGGCGACGGCCCGCTCGCCGCGGGCGCCCGGCGATCCGAGCACCTCCCCGATCGCGGCGCGCTGCAGACGGTGGTAGGGCACGTAGGACCCGTAGGCAGTGATCCCCCTCATGCGGCTGCATCGACGCGCTCGGCCCCCGAGCCGTCCGTCGCCCCGACGGCGTCGAGCTTCATCCGCGAGAGGATCGCGCACATCGACTTGCCGGTCTCGTCGAAGCGCAGCGTACGCGTGGCCCCGCCCCCGAGCGCACCGTGCATGACGACCTGCAGCGCGTTCAGCTTGGGCAGCTTGTAGACGGCCACCATGCCCGTGACCAGGCCGCCCATGTACGCGCTGATCGCCTCCGGCAGCAGGGTTCGCTCCAGGTGGCGATAGGCGTCGTCGTCCTTTGCAAGCACGACGACGTTGGAGATGTCCCCCTTGTCGCCTGAGCGGACGTAGGCGAGGTCATGCACTCGCATTGACGGTCTCCTTGGCAGTGGTCACGGTCACGTGCTCGTGCACGAGCTCGCGCGGCACCAGCGTCGGCCACAGGCCGATGATCTTGCGCACCGCCACGGGGGCCCCGAACGCGGTGCCCACCGGCCCGGCGGTCGCGGGCAGCAGCAGCGCGCGGCGCGCCTGCTCGGCTTCGCGGCGGGTGCGGCAGCGCACGGCCATGCGCAGCTCGACCTCGTTGGGCTCGTAGTCGGCCGGCGGGGCGATGGGCCCGGCCAGCGCGTCGATGCCCACGCGGTCGTAACGCTGCTCGAGCGTCTCGATGCCCAGATACTCCAGCCTCCTGCGCACCAGGTTCTCGGACCAGTCGGCCTTCTCGAGCGCATCGGGCCAGGGAAACAGCGCACGCCCCTCCGCCAGGTAGCCGTCCTCGTACCCGATCTGCACCTTCAGCGTGTCGGGCCGCGGGCGCCCGGACATCCCCGTGATCCGCACCTCGTCGGGACCGGTCTCACGCACCTCGACGTCGGACATGTCGACCACGCCGTCGGGCAGCAGGTAGTTCGCCGGGTCGTGCACCTCGTAGAGCAGGTGCTCCTTGGTCGTCCACTGGTTGACCACCCCGCCGGAGCCCGCGACCTTGGTGATGGTGGCGGTGCCGTCGGGCGCGACGTCGGCGAGCGGGAATCCCAGGTGCCAGGGCTCGTGCGATGTGCGCCACTGCGAGGACATGCCGCCGGAGGCGATCCCGGCGCACTCCAGGACGTGGCCGATGGTCAGGGCGGCGCCGATCAGCGCCCAGTCGCCCTGCTCGAAGCTCCAGCCGAAGTGGTGCATGAGCGGGCCGCAGTACAGGGCCGAGTCCGCGAGCCGGCCTCCGAGCACCACGTGGGCGCCCTCGCCGAGGGCCTCGACGATCCCGTCGGAGCCCAAGTAGGCGTGCGCGGCCACCACGCGGTCGGCGATCGCATCGATGTCCTCCTCGCCGGTCTCCAGGTTGCCGAACTTCCACCCCTGCGCGCGGATCTCGGCCACGCGGTCGGTGAGGTCATCACCCTCGATCACTCCGAAGCGGACGTGGCCATGGCCCAGCTCGCAGGCGACGCGCGCGCTCGCCGCGGCCCCCGCGCTGGGGTTGGCGCCGCCGCCGTTGGTCACGATCACCACCTCGCGGCGCAGCGACGGCTCAAGCGACTCGCGGATGATGTGCTCGAGGTCCGGGATGTGGCCCTTGGCGGGGTCGCGCAGCTTGGAGCGCTGCAGGATCGCGACCGTGAGCTCCGCGAGCAGGTCGAAGCAGATGTAGCGGATGTCCCCTCCTTCGATGAGCTCGAGGGCGGGATCAAGCATGTCGCCCCAGTACCCCGAGCCGGCTCCGATGCGGCAATGCCCAGCCACCGTGAATGTGTCTCCTCGATCGTCCGTTGGGCGCCCCGCCGGATGTTTCGCGCGGCTTCCCGCAGGTTAACATGCGTTCGCACTCGGAGGTCGGGTGCAGTGTGGTCCGCGTCGCGCGCCTCGTGGCTTCAGACGGGGTCTGGGTGCCCGACTGCTCGCCTGTGCAGTTGGCCCGTCGACTACTCTCCGCGAGGCAAACGCTGATTCACGCTGGAGGGCGGTGCCTCACGCGCGAGCTTATGGGCAGTCGCGTCGCGGGCAGGAGCCGGCGCCGGACCGACCAGGAGGAGGCACACGCGTATGAACGGAAACCTGAGCTGGGCGCTCGAGCGTGCGGTACGGCTCGAGCCCGACAAGGTCGCGGTGATCGACGGTGAGCGCCGCCTGACCTATCGCGAACTCGACGAGCGGGTGAGCGGGCTCGATGCGGGACTGGCGCGCCTCGGCGTCGCCGACGGCGATGTCGTGGGCGTGCTGTCGCTGAACTCCCACCAGCACCTGGAGTGCTGGTTGGGCATTCCGCGCGGTGGCGCCGTTCTCAACGACCTCAACATCCGCCTCGCCCCGGCCGAGCTACAGTTCATCCTGCAGGACGCCGACACCGTGGCGCTCGTCGTCGACGATGCATTCCTCGAGGCAGGCCGCCGGCTCGCAGGCGACACGCCGACGATCGAGCACCTCATATACGCCGGTGCGGGCGAGGCCCCGGACGGCACCGTCGACTACGAGGAGCTCGTCGGCGGGGGCGGTCGTCCGGCGCCCACCATCGCCGACGACGCGCTGGCGGGGATCTTCTACACAGGCGGGACGACCGGCAGGCCCAAGGGGGCCATGCTCAGCCATGCCAACCTGGTGGCCAACGCAAAGCACGTCATGCTCGCCTTCGACTACAGCCCCGAGGACCGCTACCTGCACGGCGCACCCATGTTCCACCTGGCCGACGGCGCGACGACCTACTCGCTGACCTGGGCCTGCGGGACGCACGTCATCCTGCCGGCCTTCGATCCCACGCGCGTGGCGCAGGTGATCGAGCGCGAGCGGGTCACCATCAGCACGCTCGTACCCACGATGATCAACATGATGATCAACCTGCCGGACCTTGAGCGCTACGACCTGTCCTCGCTGCGTCGCATCCACTACGGCGCGTCGCCGATGCCCGCCGAGATCCTGCGCAACGCGATGGACAAGCTGGACTGCGAGTGGGCCCAAGCCTACGGGATGACCGAGGCCGCACCGCTGGTGACCATCTGCCCGGCCGAGGACCACCGCCGCGGCGCCGCCGGCGAGGAGCCCTACGCGACGCGAATGCGCTCCGCGGGCCGGCCGGTGGTTGGCGTGCAGGCCGAGGTGCGCCGCGCCGACGGCACGCGCGCGGATGTGGCCGAGCCGGGGGAAGTGTGGGTCCGCGGCCCGAACGTGATGCAGGGTTACTGGCGCCGCGAGAAGGAGACGGCGGCGGCGCTGGACGCCGAGGGCTGGTACCACACCGGCGATGTCGCCTACGAGGACGCCGACGGCTACATCTACATCGTCGACAGGGTCAAGGACATGATCATCTCGGGCGGCGAGAACGTGTACTCGACCGAGGTCGAGAACGCTATCCACGCCCACCCCGCGGTGCTCGAGGCCGCCGTGTTCGGAGTGCCGGACGATCGCTTCGGCGAGCGCGTGCACGCAGTGGTCGTGCTGCACGAGGGGGCGTCGGCGACCGAGGAGGACATCGTTGCCTGCTGCCGCGAGCGTATCGCCGGCTACAAGCTACCCCGCTCGCTCGACTTCCAGGCCGAGCCGCTGCCCAAGTCAGGGGCGGGCAAGGTGCTCAAGCGCGACCTGCGTGAGCCTCACTGGGTCGGAATGGAGCGCCGGGTCTCCTGAGTGTGCCGCCAGGACCAGAGGGTGGGTGAACGCGGGCGGGGCCTGTGGATCCGCGGGGTCCCGATCGCCTCGGCCACCGAGCTGGCGGTGCTCCGTGGCGCCCTGGGCGCCGACTTGGAGGCGTCGGCCACCGTGCGCGCGTGGCTGGCCGGCGAGGATGTCGCCCCTCACTCCGTGGGAGTCGCCCTGGAGACCCAGGCGCGCATGCTCTTCGACGAACCTCCCGAGGTGCGCGGGCTGCTACTTGAGCTGCTGGGCCGGATCGTCGAGGCGTTCCCCGAGGAGGTCGCGCCCCTCGACCTCTGACCGGCGTCAGCCGGGCGCTCAGACGAGCTCGCCGGCGCGGACCGAGGGCGCGTCGTAGGCGACCGCCAGCCTGTCCATGCCCCGCGCCAGCACGCTGGGCCTCCAGGGGAGATCGCGCTCGACGATCCGCAGCCCGGGCAGCCAACGCAGGATCTCACCGATGGCTATGCGTGTCTCCAGACGGGCGAGCGGCGCGCCGATGCACGAGTGGACTCCGTGGCCGAACGCCACGTGCGGGTTGGGCGAGCGGCGCACGTCGAGCCGGTCGGGGTCCGGGAACCGGGCTGGGTCGCGGTTGGCCGCCGACTGCACCGGATAGACGCGCTGGCCGGCCCGGATGTGCCTGCCGCGCAGCTCGAGGTCCTCGATCACCCAGCGCGGACTGATCTTCGAGGGTCCGTCGTAGCGCAGGAACTCCTCGACCGCGCTGGCGGCCACGGAGGGATCGTCGCGCACGGCGGCGAGCTCGTCGGGGTGGTCCACCAGGGCAACCACGGCGTTGGCGATGAGGTTCGTCGTCGTCTCGTGGCCGGCGAAGAGCATGAGAACGCACATCGCCGTGAGGTCCTCCTCGTCGAGCTGCCCCCCGCCGTCACCGTGCACGAGCAGGCTGACCAGGTTGTCGCCCGGCTGCGCGCGGTAGCGTTCGATGAGACTGGCGAACAGGTCGCGCAAGCCCGCCTGCCCGGCCGCCGCGCGCTCGTAGCGGTCCTCCACATCGACCGAGCCGAAGACGAGCACCGCGAGCTCGTCCGAGCATCGCTTGAAAAGCTCGCGGTCGGCCGCCGGCACGCCGACCAGCTCGGCGATGACCAGCGCGGACAGGGGCGCCGCGAAGCCGGCGATGAGGTCGACTCCGCCGTCGCGGACGAAGTCGTCGAGCAGCTCGCCGACCAGTCTTTGCACCAGGGGCTCCCGCGCGCGGATGGCCGGCGGGGCGAACGCCTGAGCGACCAGCGAGCGCAGGCGCGTGTGCTCCGGGGGGTCCTTGAAGACCATCCAGCGTCCCAGCGCGTCGAGCACCGGCCGGCATGCCTCGCGGCGCCCCGCCGGCAGCTTCGCCGCGAAGGGGGCGACGCGGTCGGAGGACAGCCGGGGATCGCGGAAGCTCGCGCAGACATCGTCGTAGCGCGTGAGCACCCAGGCGTCCAGCCGCGGGTTGTAATGGACCGGGTCCTCCTCGCGCAGCCGGCGCAGGTACGAATGCGGGTCGCGGGTGACGTCGGCTCCCAGCAGGTCGTCGAGCACATCGCTGGGAGGGCTCATCGAGCGCTCTCGCGGCCCCGCGCGTCGCCAGCGTGATCTCTTCCATCGGCGAGCACAGTGAACGCTTGTTAGCATACTTTGCCCGTGGAACGACCGTGACGCAGCCGAACGCGAAAGGATGCTGATGACCCCTCCCGCCATGATCGAGGCGAGCCTGACCGATGGTGCCCTCCCGCTGGTGCCCTCACAGGAGGAGCAGATGCTGAGGGAGTCGGTGCGCAACATCGCCGGCCAGTTCGGCCCCGAGTACTTCAAGAAGACCACCGACGCGGACCAGCCGCCGACCGAGCTCTGGAACGCGCTGGCCGAGAAGGGCTATCTGGGGGTCAACGTGCCCGAGGAGTACGACGGCGGCGGGCTGGGCCTCTACGGACTGGCGGCGGTCGGAGAGGAGGTCGCGGCGGCCGGCTGCCCGCTGCTGCTGATCGTCGTCTCGCCGGCGATCGTCGGCTCTATCCTCGCGCGTCACGGCACGCCCGAGCAGAAGGAGCGCTGGCTGCGCAAGATCGGCGCTGGCAGTTCGAAGTTCGCCTTCGCGATCACGGAGCCCGATGCCGGCTCGAACTCGCACAAGATCTCCACCGTCGCCCGGCGCGACAACGGCAAGTACATCCTCAACGGGACCAAGTACTACATCTCGGGAATGGAGGACGCCGAGGCGGTCCTGGTCGTGGCCCAGACCGCCAAGGACGAGGCGACCGGCCGGGGGCGCCTGTCGCTGTTCGTCGTCGACGTCGACGCTCCCGGGCTCACCCGCCAGCACATCCCGACCGCCATCGACGCGCCCGAGAAGCAGTGGACGCTGTTCTTCGACGACGTCGAGGTCGAGGCCGACCGGCTCGTCGGGGAGGAGAACCAAGGGCTGGGGGTCGTGTTCGACGGCCTGAATCCCGAGCGCATCGCCGCTGCGGTGATGTCCACGGGCGTCGCTCGCTACGCGCTGGAGAAGGCGTCGCGCTACGCCAACGAGCGCTCGGTGTGGGGCAGGCCGATCGGCGCGCATCAGGGCATCGCCCACCCGCTCGCGGAGGCGAGGATCCACCTCGACGCAGCCCGGCTGATGACCCAGAAGGCCGCCGCGCTCTATGACGCGGGCGCGCCCGCCGGCGAGGTGTCCAACATGGCCAAGTTCCTCGCGGCGGAGTCAGGGATCCGCTGTCTGGACCAGGCGATCCAGACCCACGGCGGCAACGGCGTGGCGCTCGAGTTCAACCTCTCCAACTACTGGTGGATGATGCGCCTGCTGCGCATCGCCCCGGTCTCGCGCGAGATGATCCTGAACTTCGTTGCAGAGCACTCCCTGGGGCTGCCGAAGTCCTACTGACCCAACCGGCTGATCGCGCGATGTGACGAGATCCCCGGCGACCGTTCTGAGCAAGGAGAGTCGTGCATGGGCACCACGTCGGTGACCTACGAGCAGGTGTGTGCCGAGCACGCGTGGGAGATCCCGGATCGGTACAACATCGCGCGAGACGTGTGTGACAAGCATCCGCGCGGCAAGCTCGCGCTCGTCCATGAGGATCCGCATGGCTCCGTGCGGGAGGTGACCTGGGGCGAGTTGCAGGACATGTCCTGCCGCTTTGCGCGGCGCCTGCGCGAGGCCGGCGTGCAGCGCGGTGACCGTGTGGCGATGCTGTTGGCGTCGACACCGGAGACGGCGGCGGCGTTCTTTGGGACGTGGAAGGCCGGCGCGATCCTGCTGTCCATGTCGATCCTCTACGGAGATGAGGGCATCCGCCACCGTCTCACCGACTCGCAGGCCCGGGTGGTGGTGACCGATTCGGCAAACCGCGCGCGGGTGGAGGGCATGACGGAGGTCGTGCTCCTGCAGGCCGGTGATCTCGATGACGGGCCGGTCGACTTTGACGTCGTCGACACGGCGGCCGATGATCCGGCGCAGCTGTACTACACCTCCGGGACCACGGGTCTGGCCAAGGGCATTCTGCACGCCCATCGCTATGTCCTTGCCCATGAGGAGTTCGTCTATTGCCACGACGTGCGCGATGGGGAGAGCTTTCATGGGATGGGCGAGTGGGCTTGGGCGGCGGGGATCTGCCCGCTCATCGGGCCGTGGCGCTTGGGTGCCGTGCAGTACGTGCTGCAGCGCGAGGGCGGCTTTGATGCGCGTAAGCAGCTGGACTTCCTGTCGCGTCACAGGGTGTGCAATGTGTTTGCGACACCGACGGCGATCCGCTCGATGATGGGCATCTCCGATGCGGGGACGGGTTACCCGCAGGAGTTTCGGGTCGTCTGCTCGGCGGGTGAGCCGCTGAACCCGGAGGCGATCAGGTGGTTCCGCGAGCAGTACGGGATCACGGTGCTCGACTACTACGGCTTGAGCGAGTCCTATCCGCTGGTCGCCAACTACCCCTTCCTCGAGGTGCGCCCGGGGTCGATGGGCAAGCCGATGCCCGGGTGGGACGTGCAGATCCTCGACGAGGACGAGCGTTCGGTCCAGGCGGGCGAGCGCGGCGAGATCTGCCTGCGCGCGCGGTCGAACCCCCACTATCCACTGGGCTACTGGAACAACCCCGATGCGGGCGAGGAGACCTTTGGCGGCGAGTGGTTTCACACCAAGGATGCCGCTAGTGCCGACGCGGACGGCTACATCTGGTACGAGGGCCGCGCCGACGACGTGATCATCTCGGCGGGCTACCGGATCGGTCCGTTTGAGGTCGAGTCGGCGTGTCTCGAGCACGCGGCGGTGGCCGAGGCCGCCGCCGTCGCCTGGCCGGACGAGCGACGCGGCAACATCGTCAAGGCGTTCGTCGTGCTCGCCGATGGGTACGACGCCAGTGACGAGCTCGGCAAGGAGATCTCGGCCTACGTTCGCGACCGCCACTCCGCATACGCCTATCCGCGACAGGTGGAGTTCGTGGAGGACCTGCCCAAGACCCTGACCGGAAAGATCCGCCGCATCGAGTTGCGCCTGCGTGCGCTGGAGGACACGCCCGCGTGACGGCCTGGCCTGCGGCCCGGCGATGAGCCTGGACGCCGACATCGCCGAGTTGCTGCGGCGCCATCTCAGCCCGCCCGTCGGCGAGGCGGGGGTGACACTGGATCCGGCCGTCGTGCGCCGCCCGGAAGCCTGCTCGCCGAGCGCGGCTCGCTGGTCACCGCGCCGCCCGGCGTGGACGTCACCGAGATCGAGGTCGACCCTCGCGGTGTGCCGGTTGCGGTCGCGGGCCCGCCTCGATCCGGTGAACGAAGATTCACGGATTGCGTATTCTGTGGCTCATGAGCTGCCGAGCGAGTCCCAGCCCCGAGGCCTGGGCGGTGCCCGACGAGGAGGGGTGGCTCCCGCCACACCAGCCGAACTGCCTCGGCTGCGGCGACGAGAACCCCGCCGGGCTGGGCCTGCGGTTGCGCATGGACGGCGACCACGTCCGCGGCGAGGTCACGCTCGACCGGCGCCACGAGGGCGCGCCTGGGTTCGCGCACGGGGGCGCCGTCGCCACGCTGCTCGATGACGCCCTGGGGACGATCCTGCTCGTACGCGGCCGCCCGGCCGTCACCGCGCGCCTGGAGATCGACTACCGGCGTCCCGTGCTGATCGGCCAGCGGATCGAGATCGAGGCCTGGCTTGCGCGCATCGAGGGACGTAAGCTTCACCTGGCGGGAACGCTGACCGGCGACGAGCTGCTCGCCGAGGCGAAGGCGATCTTCGTTGAGGTCGGTCGCGAGCACTTCCTCAAGGGCGCCGGACCCGTCCCCGAGGGCTGGCACGGCGCCTCCCCGCCGTCGACGCTTCCGTGGTGAGCGCGCGCGTCGCCGGCGGAGATCGGTCGGTCCCCGGCACGGCCGCTGAATGTGAACGATTACTAACATGTCGCACCGTGTCCGCTTTTGGTGTGGGCGCTGACCCGCAAGGAGAGTCATGTCCGACGAGACGCCGGTCACGATCGAGGTCGACGGCCGTATCGCCGTTGCGACCCTCGGCGGCCCTCCGGCCAACGCCCTGTCGCTGGCGCTGGTGGACGCCCTGGAGCACGCGCTGGACACCGTCGAACGCGAGGGCGCGCGCGTGCTCATCGTGCGCTCAGCGCTCGAGGGCTTCTTCATGGCCGGCGCCGACCTCAAGCTTCTGGGCGGCGCCGACCGTGCCGCGTTCGGGAGCTACCTGACGCGCTTGCGCCGCGTCCTCGAGCGCATCGGGCAGCTGCCGGCGGTCTCGATCGCCGCGATCGACGGACACGCCCAGGGCGGAGGGCTGGAGCTCGCCCTCGCCTGCACGTTGCGCGTCGCGGGCTCCGGTGCGAAGCTCGGGGTGCCGGAGATCAAGCTTGGTCTCCTGCCGGGCGCCGGGGGCACCCAGCGCCTGCCACTGCTACTCGGTCGTGGCGTCGCGCTGGACCTCCTGCTCACCGGGCGTACGGTTGGGGCCGAGGAGGCGCTGCGCATCGGGCTGGTCGACCGCCTGGCCAAGGACGGCGCCAACGGCGAGGCTCGCCGGCTCGCGGAGGTCCTGGCCGGCTATCCCGCCGCGGCGTTGACCGCGATCGTGCGCTGCGCCGACGCGGCGCGCGACCTGCCCCTGGCCGAGGGCATGCAGGTCGAGGCCGATGAGCTTCTCGCGCTGTTCGAGGGTGAGGACGCCCGCGAGGGAGTGCGGGCCTTCCTCGAGAAGCGGTCCCCGGCGTTCTCGTGAGCCGGGCGCGGCGAGTGGCGGTGGTGACCGGCGGCACCCGCAACCTCGGGCTGGCGATCGGCCGCCGGCTGGCGCGCGACGGCCACGACCTTGTAGTGGGCTACCACCGCGACGAGGCGACCGCTACGGCCGCGCGCGCCGAGCTCGAGGCGCTTGGCGCGCGGGTCACGCTGGTCGGCGCCGACATCGCCTCGCCGGAGGGCCTGGACCAGCTGTTCGAGGGGGTTGGGCGCGCGCACGGCCGGCTCGACGTCTTTGTGGCCAACGCCGCGGCGACGAAGTTCGCACCGCTTGCCGATCTACGGGCCCACCACTACCGACGGACGTTCGATCTCTCGGTCGGCGCGTTCCTCTTCGGCGCCCAGCGTGCGGCGGCGCTCATGGACGGCGAGGGGGCGATCGTTGGCATCTCCGGCATCGACGCCTCGCGCCACATGCCCCGGCACGGTCTGCTCGGGGCGGCCAAGGCCGCGATGGAATCGCTCGTGCGTTCGCTGGCCTTCGAGCTCGGTCCGCGTATCACCGTCAACGCGGTCCGCGCGGGCGCGTTGGACTCCGACCGCAACCGGATCTACTCGGGTGACGCGCGCTTCGAGCGCTTCCTGAAGGACTTCCGCGACCGGTCGGCCACGCGACGGATCGCCGACTGCGACGAGGTGGCCGGCGCGGTGGCCTTCCTGGCCTCCGCCGACGCGCGCTTCGTGACCGGGACGACGCTCGTGGTCGACGGCGGGATCAGCGCCGGGTTCCTGGAGGGAGCAGACTGGTGAGGCCGACCAGCGAGAGGAGCGGGCATGGGTGAGATCGACGTGACGGTGGCCGACGGGGTCGCTCAGCTGACGCTGGGCGCAGCTGATCGGCGCAATGCGCTGACGGTGGCGATGGCCGCAGAGCTGATCGCCGCCTGCGAGCGGATCGACGCCGACCCGGCGGTCGGAGCGGTCGTCGTCCGGGGGTCGGGCGACTACTTCTGCGCGGGCGCCCACCGCGACGTGCTCAGCGGGGCGGGCGCCGATCCCGCGGGCGAGGAGGCCTTCGAGCGCATGAGCCTCCTCTACCGCTCGTTCGCGCGCGTCGGCGAGCTCGAGCCGCCCACTGTCGCTGCCGTCGTGGGCGGCGCCGTCGGCGCCGGGGTCAACCTCGCGCTGGCCACCGACGCGCGGATCGTCGCTCGCGACGCGCGGATCGTCTCCGGCTTCCTGCGGATCGGCCTGCACCCCGGCGGCGGGCACTTCACGCTTGCCGCTCGCACCGGTGGCCGCGAGGCGGCCGCCGCCATGGGCCTGTTCGGCGAGGAGATCTCCGGCGAGCGCGCCGTGGAGCTCGGCATGGCCTGGGAGGCTCTCCCCGCCGAGGAGGTCGAGGCGCGCGCCCATCAGCT